>CAZDAW010000009.1:0-59011 GCA_964503685.1 uncultured Anaerolineaceae bacterium
GTTACACTAGCCATGAGTTCCTCCTGACTGTTATGAGTATAGTGGCTGAATTATAGTCTAGATGATAAAAAAAAGCAATTTAAATCCTGCCGTAAATGAGACAGAGCTTTGCCGCCCAATAAAAATTGAATCTTCCCCCTGTAAAATCCCTTGCCGAAAACGAAAGCTCGGCATAGAATGAGGGCATGAATGATGACGTTACCCCTATTCGCCAGCAATACCTCGAAATAAAACGCCAATACCCTGACGCCATCCTGTTCTTCAGGCTTGGCGATTTCTACGAAACTTTCGACCAGGACGCCGAAATCACTTCCCGCGAGTTGGATATCGTTTTGACCTCCCGAAACGTCGCCAAAGGGGTACGCATCCCTATGGCAGGTATTCCATACCACGCTGTCGAAAATTACCTCTCCCGGCTGATCAGCCAGGGTTACCATGTCGCTATTTGTGAGCAGGTTGGCGATCAGCCCACCCGTGGGTTGTTTCCGCGGCAGGTGGTGCGCGTCGTCACCCCCGGCACCATCGTCGAACCCGGTTTGCTGCAGGGCGATACCAACAATTATCTAGCCTGTTTTATTATCCACGAAAACAAAGCCGGAGTGGCATACGTGGATATCACCACCGGCGAGTTTGCCGCCGCTGAATTGACTGGCGACGACATCTTCGGGCTGGTGCGTTCCGAAATGATTCGCCTGCGCCCGGCCGAAATCCTGGTCTCTGATGCGCTGCAATTTTCTGATGGCCTGCCCGGCCATCTTACCTCCTGGCCGGCTTGGCGCTTCGAGCCCGGACGATGTGAACAGACTCTCCTCGACTTGTGGGGTTCGGCTTCGCTGGATGGATTCGGCCTGCGCGGACTCACCGCCGCTATCCGCGCCGCCGGCGGTATTGTCCAGTACCTTTGCGAGATGCAACCCGCTGCCATTAAACTCCTCACCGGTCTGAGTACCTATCACCTCGAAGAATTCATGTATCTGGACGCCAACACTCGCCGCAACCTGGAGTTGACTGAAACAATCCGCAGCGGCTCAGTGCAAGGCTCGCTGCTTGGCGTCCTCGACCACACCATCACCCCTATGGGCCGCCGCCTAATGCGCCAGTGGGTCAGTAAACCGCTCTTAGACATCTCTCAAATTCGATCCCGCCAGGATAGCGTGGAGTTCTTTTTCAAAGAAGGTATGCTTCGCGCCGAATTGCGCGCCGCCCTACGCCCGATAAATGATCTTGAACGCCTGACCAATCGGGTGATTGCCGGGCATGCTCTGCCGCGCGACCTCATTGCCATACGTAATTCACTGCGCGGGTTGCCTTCCCTGCGCGCCCTGTTGCCTGATGACGCCGCTGCCCTGCAAGACATCCTCGCCCACTTCAACCTGTGCACTGCTGAACTGGATTTGCTGGAAAAATCGCTCCCCGAAGATCCGCCTGCTACCCTGCAAAACATTGGCGTCATCCGCCCCGGTTATTCAACTGAATTGGATAGTGTAGTCGAAGCCTCAAGCCATGCCCGTCAGTGGATCGCCAATCTCGAAGCCGTCGAACGCGAGCGCACCGGCATCCGTTCACTCAAGGTCGGATATAACAAGGTATTCGGCTATTACATCGAAGTCACTCATTCCAATACCCAGCTCATTCCACAAGAATACATCCGTAAGCAAACCCTGGTCAACGCCGAACGCTACATCACCCCTGAGATGAAAGAATATGAAGCCCTGGTGATGAACGCCGAAGAGCGTATTCACGAAATCGAAAGCTCAGTTTTTAAGGAAATTTGCAGTCGCCTGGCCTCTTCGGCAGAATGCCTTTTGGGTACAGCTCGCGCCCTCTCAGAAATTGACGTATTGGCTTCGTTGGCCGAAGCGGCTGTCCAGGGCGGGTACATTCGTCCTGTCATCAGCGAAGATACTGTTCTCGATATCCGCGGCGGGCGGCATCCTGTTGTCGAACATTCGCTCAACAATGAGCGCTTCGTCCCTAATGATATCGTCTTCGAAGAAGGCGAACTCGTTCGGGTGATCACCGGCCCCAACATGTCGGGTAAATCGACCTACCTGCGCCAATCAGCTCTTATCGTCCTTATGGCGCAGATGGGCAGTTTCGTTCCAGTCGAGTCAGCGTGCATCGGGCTGGTTGACCGCATCTTCACCCGCATTGGCGCTCAGGATGAAATTCACGCCGGCCAATCAACCTTCATGGTCGAGATGATCGAAACGGCCAACATCCTTCACCACGCCACACCCCGCAGCTTGTTGGTGCTTGATGAAATCGGGCGCGGCACCAGCACCTACGACGGCGTCTCCATTGCCTGGGCGGTGATCGAGTATATTCACAATCATCCCAGGCTGCGGGCGCGCACCCTTTTCGCCACCCATTACCATGAACTCACTCAGCTTTCTGACCTGCTGCCTGGCGTGCGCAATTACAACGTAGCCGTCAGCGAAGCGGATGGCAAGGTGATCTTTCTGCATAAAATCATCCCCGGCGGCGCTGATCGTTCGTATGGCATTCACGTCGCCCAGCTTGCCGGCCTGCCGCGTCCCGTCATCCAGCGCGCTGACGAGATTATGAAACAATTGGAAATCTCTTCAGGCAGCGCCGTGCGCATCAACCCCGTAGCCGCCCAACAGGCCGCCCTCTTCCCTGAAACGAATCCCCTGATAGATGAACTGGAAGCAGTGGACATCAACACCTTGTCCCCCATCGAAGCCCTTAACAAACTGTTCGAGTGGAAGAAAAAATTTAGCAAGGATTCCCATTAAGCACCCCCTGATTTTTCATTCTCCTGAAATTATTTGACAAACCTGCCGGCCCACAGATTTGTTTCAGATGCAGGCTCTATTCATCAGGCTGACTTTTTACATGTTCCCGGGCAGTTTACATATCAGACACTCCATTATTAGATACCGGTAGAATAAATGGAGTTGAACATCGTCGATGCCCATAAAATGGATTGGGAAAAAATTTGCCGGGTTTTCTCAGGGTTGAAAGGCAGCTTTCTGACTTTCTCCCAATCCCCCCGTTCATACGCCATCACCACATCCAATACATGGCCGTGACTTCCTGAGCGATACAACAGCGCATCCGTGATTTCTGTTGATAGAGGTAATCCATAAATCACCTCATACATGGGTAAATCCATATACGCATCCAGTACCGAAAATAATCCGACCAGTGAATAAGAATTGACGATCGTCTCGCCTGAAGCGCGGGCAAACTGCTCGCACATCTTCGCCCGTATCAAAGCTATCGTCGTCAATTCGTGGGGCTTATCAGCAATCGATGAAAGCAGCAGCAGCGTCATCCACCCCCGTAACGGATCCAAACCAATGTACGAAATCGCCTGGCTGATAGACTTGACAGGCGAACTGAGAGAGTAATAAGCTGAGTTAACCAGCTTCAATAATTTATAGCTGATCGACACATCCTGGGTAACGACCTCCTCCAGGTCATGAAAGCTGATCTTCGGGTCCTGCAACCGGGCAATCGAACGCAAAATCACCATCCGAGAAGAATCCAGATGGCGTGACCTGATGGTGCTGGGTTTGCATAAAAAATAACCCTGAAAATAATCAAACCCCAGGCTCTTGCACAATTCGAATTCTTCCTGCGTCTCCACCTTTTCAGCTAATACCCTGACTCCCCTGTTCTTGTATGCCATAACCAGATCAGGAAGTTTCTGTCGATTTACCAGGCGCAGGTCAATTTTGGCAATATTGGTAAACTTCAGCAGAGGCAAAACTCTCTCGATCGAAGTGACATCGTCCAGCGCAATACGATATCCGTTGAGTTTTAACCTGGATAATGCTTCAATCAGTTGAGCGTCAACAGGAATATTTTCCAGCACTTCAAGAACAACCCTTTCCGCTGGAAATGGAAGAGGATATTTACCTGTAAGAAAATTACGGGTAACGTTGATATAAGCAATCTTGTCCCCTACCAGATTATCAAAACCGATCTCTGCAAATGTATTCAGAATGACCCGCATGGTGGCTTGATCTTCATCAGTAAATTGAGCGTAATCTGAATAATAAGAGCGGTAAAGGAGTTCGTAACCAATAACCTCTATTTTTGAATCAAATAGAGGCTGTCTGCCAATATAGATTTCTGTCATTGTTAATCCTGTTTGCCCGAATACTCATACAGCCCGCCAATAAGAAGTCTTCGTCGATTGGATAAAAAATTGCTTTTATATCATCACAGCTGATTCTACCTTGTTATATAACGGCAAACAAGTGCCATATTCGTCCGCCAGGCGCTTTGTAAGCTGCCTGTAAGGTGATGCCTCCATTTGAAAATGTGAATTATTCAGTGCACCCTCATAATCAGATCATTATGTAAGCTCGATTCGCATAACCTTTTTATCTTTCACTGTATTCCACCAATTATGATAGACTTAACCCATCACAAATCGAAGGAAAAACATCTATGCGCATGTCGAATTTTTACTACCCATCCTTACGCGAAGCCCCTGCCGAAGCGCAGACTGCCACCCACCAGCTTTTGCTGCGCGCCGGTTACATCCGCCAGTTTGCCGCCGGAGTCTATTCTTACTTGCCCCTGGCCCGCCGGTCGTTGAACAAGATCGAAAAAATCATCCGCGAAGAGATCAACGCCATCGGTGGACAGGAAATTACCATGCCCGTCGTTTTACCGGCTGATATCTGGAAAGAATCCGGACGCTGGGATGCTATCGGCGCGGAGATGGGCCGTTTCAAAGACCGCAACGAACGCGATATGGTGCTGGCAATGACCCACGAAGAAGCTATCGCCGATCTCATCCGCAAGGACATTCATTCGCATAAACAATTGCCCCTCCTCCTCTACCACATTCAGACCAAATGGCGCGACGATCCTCGCCCTCGCGCCGGCCTCATCCGGGTACGTGAGTTCACCATGAAGGACAGCTATAGCCTGGATAAATCATGGGAAGGGCTGGAACAACAATATCGAGCCCATTATCAGGCGTATTTTAATATATATAACCGTTGCGGCCTGCCAGTCATCGCCGTCAAATCGGATACGGGAATGATGGGCGGGCAGATGGCGCACGAATATATGTACCTCAATCCCATCGGCGAAGATACCCTTCTGCTCTGCGACCACTGCGGCTATTCGGCCAACCGTCAGATCGCCCGCTTTCGCAAGACGCTGCTGCCCCGCGAAACACAAAAGCCGATAGAAAAAATCGCCACCCCTGGCGTGAAGACCATCGCCGACCTGGCCGCCTTCCTCGGCATCCCCGAACAAAAGACCGCCAAAGCTGTGTTTATGACCGCTGAAATCGTCGAAGGCGCGGAAATCGTCAATCGCCTGGTGATGGCCATTGTGCGCGGCGACATGGAACTCAATGAGACCAAATTGACCAACCTGACCCACGCCAGAGACCTGCGCCCCGCTACCGAAGAAGAAATCCTCGCTTCGGGGGCAGTGCCCGGTTACGCCTCACCGGTCGGGTTAAAAAATGTTTGGGTGGTTGTCGATGATGCCATTCCCGAAGCAGATAACCTGGTGGCCGGGGCAAATGTAGAAGGATACCACCTGCTGAATGTTAACTACAATCGTGATTACCAGACGCCTCACGTCGCCGATATTGTCGCCGCCCAGGAAGGCGACCTGTGCATCAAATGCGGCCAACCTCTGCGCGCCGAACGCGGCATTGAAGTGGGTAACATCTTCAAATTGGGCGACCGTTACAGTAAAAAAATGGGCTGTTATTTTCAGGACGAAGACCGGGAAACCAAACCGGTCATTATGGGCTCTTATGGCATCGGCGTTGGGCGTCTGCTGGGCTGTCTGGCCGAGCATTATCATGACGAAGCCGGCCTTGCTCTGCCCATTTCAGTGGCCCCCTTCCAAGTGCATCTGATCGGGCTTATCGGGCGCGAATCCAGTGAAACAAAAACCGCCGCCGATAACCTTTACCATAAATTAAAAGCAAATAACATCGACGTTCTCTACGACGACCGTGAGGATAGCCCAGGCGTCAAATTCAAGGACGCCGACCTGATCGGCCTGCCCATCCGTCTGACCGTCAGCCAACGTTCTCTTGAAGCCGGCGGCGTCGAACTGAAGCTGCGCAGCCAGTCCGAAAAGTCGATTATCCCCTCTGAAATGATCCTCAGCCGGGTTCAGCAGATAATCAAAGAAATGGAATCTAGAATCGAACAGAACGTCGTGAGCGTACCCTATTCGACTTAAACTCTTCAGCGCAGTTTATCGCGGGCAAAGTAACCCAGCGCCAGCCCCCCTAGCAGACTGAAAGCGCCCACGATAATGAAGGCATCCCGCCAGAAACGCATCGGGAAAAGCCGAATGAGGGTATCTGAGTAATAGAAAATCCAGGTATCGCCGGTGAAAAAGAGAAGGTGAAATCCGGTAAAGAGGTCGTTGAAACTGACCGCCACAGCGACCAGAACAGCAATGATCAAACCCACTGTCACCCACCCGCCGCGCGATACGGCCTGACGGAAATCGAACCACCAATGGCCGAACCAGGCCCACACCCCCGTCGCTGCCAGAAAGACAAGACCCAGTCCCCATACCTGCAGGGCAGATTGCACCAGGTTTTTAACGTCCAGCATGTGACTCAATTCGCGTTCATTGTATAAGGGCGTCCCGTCCGAAAACTTCAGATCACCCAGATATTCGATACCGGCGTTGTTAACCAGATAATCGATGGCATACCGTGACCAGTAAAGGCGCTCTTGCAGGGTGAAACCGTAGCGGTCTTCAGGAAAATCTGGCGTGCGATATTCGACCGCCGGGAAAAGCGGAGTCATCAACAGACGAATGGCCGTCATCATCAGTATAAATGGAACCAAAATTGTGATCAGCCAGGAAATAACCCTGGGAACGCGTTCAAAGCTCACTAATTTCATTGCAACTCCTCGATTTCACCAGAAAAGACATAATGGAGCACCATATTATTGGTAATCCATTCGATCTGCGAGAGATCATCGCTAAATACCAGGCCGCCCTGCCCGACAGGCTTAAGATTAAGCGCACAAAGCTGCAACACCTGGAGCAACAGAGGATTGGTATCCGGTTGCGAAGCCAGATAAGATAAATTTTCGACCAGGTATTCCTGCTCAGTCTTCTGCACCGTTGCGTAGATCATCGTGTTAAAGGTATCGGGGATATCCATCACATAGATCGAAGGGAAGACTTCGCTCATCGTCGCTGCCAGAGCATCGATCAGGCGGCGATCAGAATTGGATCGCCCCACATTGATTACCGCTACACCATCCTCGGTCAGGTGATCGCGCACCAGTTGGAAGAACTCCACCGTTGTCAAATGGGGAGGAATATACGGCGGGCGGTAGGCGTCTACAGCGATCAACGAATAGACCTGGTTGCTGTGCGCCAGGCCCCAGCGGCCATCCTGGGCAATGGGCGTCAGATTCGTTTCGTTCATAGCAAAATAATTCCGCCCAATCTGGATGATCTTCGGATCAATCTCATATCCATCAATTGGAACAGCGCCAAAAACCTGCGTCGCCTGGCGGGCCGTCGTCCCGGCCGCCAGACCCAAAATCGCAATTCGCTCAACGTTTTCCGGCTTATACACCGGATAATTGAAAAACGGCCCGGCCAGAAATTGCTCCCATGGCCCCCAATAAAATTGCTGATCAGGGTGGTAGATCGAATGGACGCCCTGACCCTCATTCAAGCGCAACAGGTAAAAGCCGTTGGAATCTTTCAGGACTTGAATATAGTTATAACTGGATTCAGTCTCATACACCTGCCCCACGGTCTTCTTGATCGGGCCATTCACGCCGATAGCCGCCAGAATGACGATCACCGCCGGCATCCACAAATAGGGCAGCACCCCCTTCCAACCAGCCGTTCGCTGCAAGCCCCACAGGGCCACCAGCAGCAACACACCACTGAAGGTTAAGAAGGTGCGGTAGGTGCCAATGGTTGGAATTAGCGCCAGAACTGGCAGAAACGTCCCCACGAAGGAACCCAGGGTGGAAATGGCATAAATACGTCCCGAAATGCGCCCGGACTGATTAGGATCATTGATCGATAGGCGAATGGCAAACGGCGACGCCGTACCCAGCAGGGTCATCGGCACGATGAAAAGAATCAGCACCGCGGTAAACGAACCGAACAGAATCCCCATCGAAAGCTGGTCAAAAGCGTCGGCGGCGATACGCAGCACCGGCGACGAAATGACCGGGATCAATCCGGTGGTGAAAGCTGCCCATGCCAGAATGCGGTAGAAGGCTTTAGGCGTCGGTGATTGGTCAGCCCAGCGCCCTCCCAGAAAATACCCCACAGTAAGGTAAATCAAGATAAGGCCGATAATACACGCCCACACCAGGTTGCTGGTGCCGAACACATTCCCCAGTAAGCGCGAAGCCAACATTTCGATGGCCAGGGATGTCATCCCGGCGAAAAATACTGCGACATAAATGTCTCGCTGCATAATTTATCCGATCCTCCGATCAGGTTCCCTGGATTATAATGTAATTCGACTTTGCCTGCCACCTGAGACTATCAATCTACAGGACTTTTTCCATAATAAATTGAGACAATCGTGTTTGGCTCCCAGCAATATACAAGCGACCTCACCTTTTTCATCGCCGCCTTCAGTGTCGTTCATGCAACCTGTATACATCTTACTCCCGCAACAAATTTCCACGAATTGGGGACTTCCATTTGGCCTCATTCGTGCTAAAATAACGCGCAAACAAACCGCCCGAAACCACCGATTCGTTTCTTCGTTTTTTTCGCGAAACGAATACCCGGTAACTGTAGGGTACGTTGGCAATGCGCTATTAAAATCTCTGTGATGAACAGGATGGCCGACGTGTTGCCACGCCAATCCATCACAACCGGAGAACTGACATGGACTTCACCGACAAAATCGCTCTGATCACCGGCGGCTCCAGCGGCATCGGCCTGGCGCTGGCCAGACAACTCGCTGCCCGCCGCGCCCGGGTTTGGATTCTGGCGCGTAACAAAGACAAACTGGCCCAGGCTATACAGACAATCGAGGCGGCGCGTTCAGGCTCGCAACCCTGCGGTTGGATATCCGCTGACGTGACAGACTGGGAAACTGTCAAAACTGCCGTCGCCGAAATCATCCAAAAAGCTGGCCTGCCTGACCTGGTCATCAACTCGGCTGGCGGAGCGCACCCCGGTTATTTTCAGGATCTGGATCTGAGCATCTTCCGCGAGACAATGGACACAAATTATTTCGGCGCCCTCTATGTAACCAAAGCCGTCGTCCCGGGTATGATCCAGCGCCGTTCGGGTCACATCGTCAACATCTGCTCGCTGGCGGGGTTGATCGGCGTGTTCGGCTATACGGCTTACGGCGCCTCGAAGTTTGCCCTGCGCGGCTTCTCGGATACACTACGGGCTGAAATGAAAACTTATGGCATTAATGTTTCCATCGCCTACCCACCCGATACCGATACCCCTCAACTGGCTTACGAAAACCAGTTCAAGCCCTTTGAAACCAGGGCCATCAGCGGCAGCGCCAATGTTATGTCGCCCGACGCAGTTGCCAAAGACATCCTGCGCGGGATCGAAAAGGGCCGTTACATGATTATTCCCGGCTTTGAAGGGAAGATGATTTATCATCTTTCCCGCCTGGCCGGCGGCTGGACCTATACCATCCTCGACTCGATCGTGGCCGACGCCCGGAAGAAAAAGCGTTCACTCTAAGGGGATAACCAGCGAAGGACGCTTGGGGAATAGAATCTCCAGTAAAGCAGCGCTGGCATCATCAGCAGTGCAATCAGGATAGACAACACGTAGCTCACTCAAAGAACAACGCCCAAAAATCAACTGCAAAATTGTCAACGGCGGAAAAGCAGCATTACTTGAGTCATCAGGTTTCCAATTTTCGATAATTTGAATTTTACCTTTCTCGAAGACCATCCGAAAACCATTGAGGAACTCTGATATCTTAATCTCACCCGAGTACCCCGACTGGTAGGATTCAGCTAAACGCTCTTCGAGAACGGGTTGAATGTGCTTGAGAAAAGCCGGCAGGTCGGGTACGCGGATATACCAGCCGTAAGGCAGGCGGTATTTGGGCAAATATTCAGGGATCGCCTGGTAAAGCGGATGCTGGCGGCCAAAGTTGAAGTAAATACCTACCAGTTCTTTGTTATGCGCTTTACCGATCTCAAGGGAAATCGTCTGGATAAAACGCAAAATCGACGGGAACAACTCCCGCACCGGCTGCCCCTCGATTACCGAAAACTCATCCACAGGCAGAGCGCTTGCCCAAAAATCTTTGGCAAGCTTGAGGTAACCTACCCGTCGCCCGTCCTGTGCTTCAATAATATAGTATGAAGGGCGCATGAATCCACCCTGTTCAGAAAGCCAAAGCAGGTATTGCCAGATGCCGTCATCTCGCACACAGGATATCAGGTAACGCTTGTTTTCTTTTTCATACCGTTCTTTAACGAACGGCAGGTCAGCAGCGCTCATCGGGCGCAAGCGGTACGGTTCAGATACGCCATTTTTCAATTGTGGGATATTGGAGAAATAACAGATGCGCCCGCCGCCCAGATCCAGGGCATACTCATAACCAAACTGGCGGTAATACCAGGGGATACCAGTGATGCCCTGAACCAGATGACCCATCGCCGCGCTGCGGGCATGGATAACATCCATTTGAAGACGCACCAGACCGCGCCGTCGATAATCAGGGTCAGTTGCCACGGCTTCGGGTCGCCCTACGCCAAACGGAAGGCCCGCATACGACCAGATTTGTGGAAACAGGCATAGTGTAGAGACGAGCTTATTATCAGCGCGCTTATCCTCAACCATGAGAACATATTCTGTCCCGCCGGTTGGGTGCCGCCCCGACATATAATCTCGCGCCCACTGCGCGCCATTGGTATCGAACACACCATCCTCGGCAAAAATGCGCCCGTAAAATTGTGCTATGGTTTCGACATCATTCGCCGTTGCATAGCGCATTACCAGGCCATCTTCTAATTCGACTGGCAGCTTCATGCCTTCTTTATACTTGAACATATAACGCCATCCTTTTTCAATGAGACAAATATAGCTTTTATATGGCGCATTGGCAACGCAGCCTGTAAGCAGGTTATTGGTGATCGTCTAATCGCCTTGCGTGACGATCATCTGATCGAGGACAAGATGACCCGGCAAAATCTTGCAACAACAATTGCTCAAAGCGCTGTCGCAGCGAGCCGCCGTTGCGTCCCCGGCAGCATGGCAATTTTGCACCCGGCGGTACTGCTAATGCCCGGCAGCTTCAGGTAAAACCCCTCGCGCCATTCAGATGTATAATTTTAACATACTCGGAGTTTTCATGAAGCAATCTGCTTTATTACCCGTTTGTCTGATCGTTGCCCTCTTCGCTGCGGCGTTGTTCATTGCCTCGCCGGCGCTGGCCTTCCAGAGCGCAACAGTCACGCCAACGCGCTCGGTCACCCCCAGCTTCACCCTGCCGCCTCTCAACCGCACCCTCACTGCCACAGCAACGCAGACGCCCCTGATCAGCGACACGCCAACTGCCCTGCCTACCAGCGGCATCAATATCACCATCGCCGTCGTTACAGCCACGCCTGAACCAACCCTCACCCCCACGCCGACCTCAATTCCTATCACCGTTTTGCCCCTGGTTCCTGGCCTGCCGGCTTTTCCCGGCCAGGGGGTCATCTCGCCGGCCAGCGCCATCTCGCCGGCCAACATTGAAAACCTCAATGAGCTGGCCGCTTGGGGCCGCCTGGTTTATGGCTCGTCGACGCTTTCGCCCGATGGCAACACCCTCGCCATTCCATACAGCGGCGGGGTTCAGCTCTTCGATGTATCCAATTTCTCAACCATCGCTTTCATCGAATCGCCGGTCTGGGTCTCACAGGTCGCATTCTCTCCTGATGGGCAGATGCTGGCGGCGGCAACCCTCGCCAACTCATTTCTTATCTTTCACATTCCCGACGGCGCCCTGGTTAAGGCTTTCGACTCACCCCTCTATTCCGGTAAGGTGGATAAGATCGTCTCGGCCTGCTTCTCGCCGGATGGCAGTTTGCTGGCAACCGGAACCGAATCGGGGCGCATCGAAACCTGGCAGGTGAGCGATTGGACGCTGCTCAACCATAAACTGATTCACAACAGCGCCGTTTATAGCCTGGCTTTTTCACCCGACGGTCTGACTATCCTCTCTGGCGGCGGCGATAACCTCGTTCGCCTCACCCGGACAGCCGATCTGAAGCCCCTGCAAGTCCTCAAGGGGCATACCAACAAGGTTAACCAGGTAACCTTCTCTGCCGATGGGCAGTACATTGCCTCAGCCTCCGCCGACCAGACCGCTCACATCTGGCGCTTATCAGATTGGTACGAGCGCACCCTGCGCTCGAGCAATCGCTTTGAGGTCAACCAGGTTCTCTTCACACCCGATGGGGGAACGCTGATTTCCTCCAGAACGGATGGCGTCCTTCAGTTGTGGTCGGTCGCCAGCGGCCAGCTTCTCCTCACTCAAGAGGCGCACCCCCATTCACAGGCGAGGGAAGATGAGGGCGATTACAGCGACAGTTCGATCGTCGGGCTGGCGCTCACTCCCGATGGCGGCCGGCTGATCACCAACACCCCCCGCGATTTGAAGGTCTGGCAGTTTTCGGATTGGGCGGTTTCTTTCACCCTGGAAAGCGCGGTGAGCCACCGCGGCCAGGTGACTGCCCTGGAGTTTTCCAGAGACGGGGGGACGCTCTTCACCGGCGGCAGCGACGGCTCGGTCATCGCCTGGGAGGCTTCGAGCGGTAAACTGAAACAGGCCATGCAAAAGGATGAAAAGCACGTCGGCCACAACGACCGCGTTTTACTCCTGGCCGTTTCTGGCGACGGAACTCGCCTGGCTTCTGCCGCCCCCGGTTATAAAGACAGTTCCGTATTGATCTGGAACACACAGAATGGGCGCTTGCAAAAAGAGCTGAGCGCGCCGAAAACTTCGAGCCTGGCTTATTCGCCCGATGGAAAGCTGCTGGCCGCCGGAACCGAAGAGGGCGCCATCTGCATTTTCAGGACGCGCGACTGGAAGAAGATCAAAACGCTCTGGTTGGGACAAAAGGGCAAAGTCTTTGGCCTCAACTTTTCGTCCGATAGCCGCAGCCTGACCAGCGGATCGGCCTACGGAACGGCCAGGATCTGGAACATGCACGATTGGACCTCATTGCAGAGCAGCCAGTGGGCGACAAACCCACTTTATAGCCTGGCTTTTTCAGCTGACCGAGAAACCCTGGCAAGCGGCGAGGGACGCGGGGTCGTTCGTCTGTGGCGCGTCAACGACGGCAGGCTGCTCCAAACCCTCGCCCCATCAGCTAAAACTGACAGCGGGGTGATCAGCGTCGCTTTCTCGCCAGATGGGCAGCTTGTAGCCGCAACTTACGATAACAGGATCGACTTCTGGCAAACCCTGGATGGCAAATTGTTGCGCACCATCGAGCGCGGGGCAAACGTCAACCAGATCACCTTTTCGCCAGATGGCAAACTCCTCGCCTGTGCTTATTCGGATGGTTCATTGCGCCTGTGGGGCGCTTATGGCTCATCGCCGTTATCATCAGCAGCGCCTTATCCTTAGAGGAACCGCCAATGGTGCGTTGGCAACGTATCCTACTTTTTTATTGAAATGCGTTGGCGCCTTATCCTTAACCGACTGCCGCCGGGTTGAGCTTCTCCCATTCCTCGCGCAAAATGCCCATAAAGGTCATATTCCACCGTTGCCCGTCGCGCAGCATAAAGTCGTGCATCGTTCCTTCGACCGTGAACCCGACTTTCTCGTAAGCGCGCTGCGCCCGCGGGTTAGTCTCGAAAACGTCCAGACTGACCCGGCGCAGGTTCAATTCTTCAAAAGCGAAGCGCAGCAAAATATTTATGGCATCGGCGCCGTAGCCCTTGCTCCAATCGGCCTCGTCGCCAATGCCGATTGCCACCCACGCATCCCCGTGATTCCAACGGATGTCGTCCAGATCAATAAACCCGATCACCCGCCTGTCGTCCAGCGTGCAGATCCCGAACATCAATGGGGTATCCTCTTCTTTCGAGAACTTCTTTTCATACATCTCGCGGGTTTTAACCGGGTTCCATAAAATCGCCGGGTCGCTATCCAGCAGGCGCATGAAATTGGTGTTGCGCGACCATTTTGTAAAGTTCTCGGCGTACGTTTCCGGGTCAATCGCAACCAGGGCAACTTTTTGTCCGACCAATAAGGTATCATCCATTGGATATACTCCCGGTGTTTGCTCTCCATTCGACGGCCTGCAACCCGTATATCAATTCATCCCAGAACTTCCCGTCGCGGTGGATGGCCTGCCGCCGGCGAACCTCTTGCGCGAAGCCGCATTTCTCCAGAAACTTCTGAGCTGCCTGGTTGTATTCATAAGTCCACGCCCACAGGGCAGAAAGATTCAATTCCATGAAGGCGTAGTGGAGCAGCAGGTTCATCGCCTCGCGGCCGTAGCCGTAACGCCGGTCGCTCTCGCTGGCAATTCCCAGTTTAAGTAGGGCGTTTGCATTTTTCCATTCGAAGTTAAAAAGGTGAGCGAAGCCGATCAGGCGGTCGTCTGAACTGGCGCGGATGTGAAAATAAAACTTGCCGCTGTCCTCCTTCAGCAACGTCTCCAGTTTCTTTCTCACCCGAAAAGGCGACTGCGGCATGGCCGGCTTATCGTCGATCAGGCGCATAAAGGCCGGATTGTGCGTCCATTGCGAAACGACCGGCGGATCTTTATCAAGATCGGGTATGACCAACCGGATCAATTTTCCATCGAACAGATAGCGGCTCATTGTATAAATCCTTATGGATATTTCTTCAGCCATTCCTCAACTAAGGCAGTGGTAACCCGGTAACCCGTTCCCCCCGACGCCAGCGTCGAAAGCCCGCCGGTGATGTTGCCCCATTTCAGGCATTCTTCCAGGGAACGTTTGTCCAGCCAGGCTTTGATAAAGCCGGCGTCGAAGCAATCTCCGGCGCCGGTTGTATCGAGCGGTTCAATATCCAGGGCAGGGACGTGAGTCAACTCGCCGTGAAAATAGCCGTAAGCGCCCTCGGCGCCAGCTTTGACCACTACGAAGGGGCACAATTCGCCCAATTTACGGATCGCCTTATCGAGTCTGTCCTCGCCGGTGAAGCGGCAGGCTTCCGCTTTATTCGGAATGAACAGATCCACTGAGCGAATCGCCCTGACCACTTCTGGCATTTCCAAAGAAACATTATCGTAAGCGTTGCCATCCATGACCAGTTTCATGCCCTTGGCGCGAATCAACACCAAGCCGGCGTCCAGCTCTCGCCCGTAAAAAACACCGGGAATAGAAAACACTTTGGCGGAGGCGAGAGTCAGCGCCTTGAGTCCGGCCGGAATGCCGGGGTCGGGGTCATTGTAGGATATAAATGCCCGTTCTTCGGGGTACGAGACCGCCACCGAAATCCGCCGGAGTGGACGTTTGTGGTGAACGTACAGACCTTCATCCAGCCCCTCAGCCGCAGCCCGCTTCAAAACGAACTGGCTGAAATCGTCATTGCCAAAATCACCTGCCCATCCGACCGACAAACCCAGGCGGCGCATGGCGACTGCTGAATTATATCCACCCCCGCCTGGAATCATCTCAAAGCCTGTGCCGACGATATCCAGTCCCAGTTGCGGAAATTTGGGCAGCCCTGTAAAGATCAGGTCGAGACAATAGTCGCCGACAACGATGACATCATATTTCAAGCCCATAAAGGCTCACTTCAAGGGCGGATAATACGGCCCCAGTTTTTCAATGTAGCCGTCCAGTATCTTTTTGGCGGTGACAGAATCCCTTACCAGCGGGTGGATGGTCAGCGCCAGAAGGGCTTTTTCGTAAGAGCCTTCTACCGCCGCCTCGATGGTCAGACGCTCATAGGCTTTAACCTGTTTCATCAGTCCCAGACAGTGATCGGGGATGCTCCCCATGGCAAACGGTCGGATGGCGTTCTGGCCGACATACGCCGAGACTTCAACGACATCATCTTCGTCCATTCCACTGATGGCGCCATTGTTCCTGACGTTCAGGATAAGCTGCTTAGAGAGCTTGCCTTGCAGCCCTTCGATCACATCCAGAGCAACGCCGGCATAGCCTTCGTCGGATAAGATTTGCTTCATATTCTCATCCATATCGGCGATGCGCATTTGCTTGCCGGTTTCGATGGACATATATTTCAGGCGGCGGTCGCCCATATATTGCTGGTAAGCATCTTGCATGGCGTCCAAATCGTCACGCGCCAGGGCGCTCTCGAGGGTTTCGTACAATTTCTTATTCAAGCGGCTGATGTACTCGCCGCGGGTTTCATTTGAATTCAGAATGTTCTGGACAACCGACGTGTTGGAATAATAATAGTGCAGGTATTCGTTGGGGATCATACCCAGGCTCTTGATCAGCCCCGGCTCGAAAGGCAATTCAGGGAATCCCCCCCTGGCAACAATCATCTGGATGAACTCCGGCAGGATATCTTTGCCGCCGTAATGGGCGGCGCGGATCCAGCCCAGATGGTTGAGACCAAAATAATCGAGAAAGATATTGGCCGGTTCCGTGTTCAAGAGCGCCCCGGCGACCCGCCGCATGGAAGAAGGTCCGTCGCAGATCCCGACTGAGCGCTCCCATTTCGCCACCCGAATCAACGCTTCAGCCATCAGCCCTGCCGGGTTGGCGAAATTGATCAACCATGCCTGCGGGCAGACTTCACGCATGATATCGACGTATTTGAGCAGCACCGGGATCGAACGCATCGCCATCGAAAAACCGCCTGGCCCGGTCGTCTCTTGCCCCAAAACACCATGACTCAAGGCGACGCGCTCATCGATCACCCGCGCTTCAATACCTCCCACCCGAAAAGTGGTGATGACATAATCCGCTCCAGACAACGCCTGCCGGGCGTCGGTAGTGCGGTTTACTTTAAATTTCAACTGCCCGCTCTGTTCCAATGGTTTACTCAGGCAGCCAATAATATCCAACCGGTGTTGGTCGATGTCCATCAGGGTTAAATCGGTCAGGTCTAAGGCATCCTGGCGGATACCCATTGCCTGAATGATCAGCGGTGTCCGGAGGCCAGCGGCCCCAACAATGACGATTTTCATAATTCTATACCTCTCTATACTGGCTTTTCTTGCAGCGTTTTTTCATACTCTGCCCGCTGGCGTAACTGGCTATGAAGCTCATCAATATCTTTAGGCACAAGCATGGCAGTAAACACAAAAAAGATGGCGCACAATCCCCAGGCAAAGATACAAATGCCCAGAATGGCCGATTCCAATGAATACAGGTCAGCGATGTAACCGGTGATCAATGGCGCCAATGCCGCACCGGCATTCTCAATGAAATTCTCAACGGCCAGCGCTGTGCTGCGCACTTCTGGCAGCGTGACATCATAAACTGTTGAAATGACGTTTGGGGAAGCAAAGGGAATAAAAAATGCTGTCAGCGCTAACAGGATTGTAAAAAGAATCTGGTTGGCAGCAGGGACGCTGATAGTTGCTGTCATCAAAATCGCTCCAACAATCACGCCGATATTTGAAATAATGATGCGGCCGCGGGGTGTGCGTTTGAACAACATATCTCCCAACATTCCGCCAATCGGATAACCGGCCGCCAGAACCAGAACCGCCGGCACCATGGTGATGAACAGCGCCTCTTCAGTATAGCCGCGTTCCCTTTCCAGGTAAGCGAAGAACCAGTAGGTAATCACATTCCACGGAAAGACGCCAAAGAATCCCTGAACAAACAGCAAAAGCAGGCTCTTCTTTTTGAATAGCGCCAGAGCAGTCTTCCAGTTAAACTTGTAGGTGGAAACCATTTCGAGGCCTTCCAGTTCCGGCTCGGTTGTACCCCGCGGCGCTTCTTTGACGCCAAAGAAGATCATGATCGACAGGACGATTCCTAAACCGCCGGTGATGTAAAATACACCCCGCCAACCGATTGAACCGCCCAGAAACAGCGCCAGGATCATGCCAATGAGATAGCCAATTGGCTGAGTCAATTGTAAGATACCGTAGATCTTCCCTCTGACTTTGGGTACAAAATAATCAGCAATCAGGCTGTATAACCCGGGGTAACTGGAATCATCAATTCCGGTGGACGCACGAGTTACCAAGAAGAAGGGATAGGATGGCGCAATTGCGTTCAACCAGGTGGTGGCTCCCCAGATGAATGACGCCAGGGCGAGCAGCTTGGCGCGGGCGTAGCGGTCATACAGGTAACCCCACAGCGGATAGAAGATTGTGCCTACAATGAGCGCCCCCGTCGTCACGGCTCCCATCTGGGTATTTGTAATCTGGAAGGCATCTTGAATCTTGGTCGTCAGCGGCCCGATCAGCAACTTGTCCGTCTGGTGCAATAGCATAAAACAAAAAAAGATACCCACCACAAACCAACGATAGCGCGAAGTTGATTTCACAGTGTTCTCCTTAAATATAGAATGTATGATTCTGTTCTGACGATACCAATCAGTCGGGTATCGCTTAATCAACAACTTAGAGAATTTTCCAGATGTGATTGGAATTTGTCGTTCATCCCTGCGCTGAGAGAATATCTTCGATCAACGGGTGAAAACGCTCATAACGGTAGCCTTCTCCGTAGGTCACCCCAATCTGCTGACCCATCTTGCCGTTGGTCAGGCGCATAGAGTAATTCATTGCCTTCACCGGGTCGTCGATTGTGTTGCCGATCACGGTGTGCAAATCCAAACCAGCCATCGCTGCCTGGCGGACGATATCCTTAACCATGAAAATCATCTGGCTCATATGCTTGTTGAGCGCGGCCAGCTTCTTATCCATCGTCTCGCTGATATCGACGATCTTGTTAATTTCATTTGGATTGACTGCATAATAATATTTTTCGATGACAAAGTGCGGCTGCAAACCCTCAGCGCTGTGTTCAGGATGAATCAGCGGCAGATTCGAGAAGTTCAATGCTTCCCAGCCTGCCCAGGCCAGCGCCCGGTGATCAGGGTGCGGCTCGTAGGGCGCATAAGGATCGAGCGAAAAGACAACATCGGGTTTGTACTGACGGATGATGCGGATCAGTTTTTCGCGCAAAACGCCCGGCGCGAGCTTATCCAGCTCGAAATCGACGTAGCCCAGGAACACCGGCGGCTGCGCCCCAAGAACTTGCTCTGCCTGCTGGGCTTCGGCCTTGCGCGTTTGAGCCAGCGCCGGGCCGGTCATGTCAAAAGAACCTTTACTGCCATCGGTCGCTACAATAATAGTCGCTTTTGCCCCTTCTTTGATCATTTTCGCTACCGTGCCGCCCGTATAAATTTCAGCGTCATCCGGGTGAGGAGCAAAAACCAGCACATTTTTAGCCATACCCAAAAAGACCTCCGTCAGAATGATTGGTGAAATTGATAGTTTGAGTATAACGCGGAACGCCCGCAAAGGCAAACGCTCAGACCAGATTCAAAAACGAGGATATACTATAAGTTTGAGGTCTTCATGTTGGCAAAGCGCTTCCCTGCCCTGGGGTTTAAAAATTATCGCATCTTCTGGTTCGGCCAATTTGTCTCGTTGATCGGCACATGGATGCAATCAACCGTCTTGCCTTACCTGGCCTACCGTCTGACAAACCAGCCTATCTACCTGGGGCTGATCGGCTTTGCCGGAACGATTCCCTCTCTCTTCCTTGCTCTGCCAGCGGGAGTGCTGATCGAGCGTTTCAATAAGCGCAAGATCGTCATCCTCATGCAGACGATCATGATGTTCCAGGCGTTTGCCCTGGCCTTTCTGACATTGACCGACAGAATAAATGCAATTCACATCATCGCTCTCTCGTTTATATCCGGGCTTGCCATGGCCTTTGAAATCACCGCCCGTCAATCCATGCTGCTGGAACTGGTTGACAAGGAAACTCTTCCCAACGCCATCGCCCTGCAAACAACAATCTTCAATGCTGCCCGCGTTTTGGGACCCTCGCTCTCTGCACCATTCCTGCTCTTTCTCGGCAAGCACGGCGAAGGATGGGCTTTCTTTGCCAACGGGATCAGTTTTATTTTTGTCATCCTTGGATTGCTAAAAATCAAAACACACCAATACGCTGAACCGGTTAACGTGCAACACAGTTTTTGGGAAGATTTTAAAACCGGACAAATGTATATACGCAAGACCACGCCTTTAGCATTGATTATCTTTCTCGCAGCAGTTCCTGGCTTCTTCGGTTTTCAATTCATTCAACAAATCCCTGTTTTTGCCCGAGATGTTCTGGCGCAAGCTAATGACACTGAAGCGTTGATCGCCGCTCGCAACAGCCTGCTGCTTCTCTTCCAGGGGATTGGTGCACTAATAGCTGCTCTTTTCCTGGCTTTCTTCAGCGCCTTCCGCAGAAAAGGCCGATTGCTGGTTATCGGTCAGGCTGTTTTCTCTCTCAGTCTAATTGGTTTATCACAGACACATCAGTTGAACGCCGCATTGATACTGCTGATCTTCGCAGGTTGGGGAATGGTCACACAACTCACCCTGAATAATACAATCGTTCAATTAATTGCCACAGAAGAATTTCGGGGACGGGTTATCAGCACTTACATCTGGGCGTTCAACGGCATTGCACCCTTTGGTAGTCTTTTTCTGGGTTGGATGGCGCAAAATTGGGGAGTGCAATTAGCTGTTCTTTTCGGCGGTGGGTTATGCCTGGTAATATTCATCATTGTTCATTTATTGAACCCCCGTATCTATCTCTTCACTACAGAAATAAGATCATAAATCCTTCAGAATTTCTTCCCGCTTGGTCTGGAATTCAATATCCGTGATCAACCCTTCTTTTTGTAGTTCAACTAACTCACGCAGACGGTCGGCGGCTTTCAACGCCGGTTTGACAGCTTCTTGTCTGCCCTGATCTTTTGCGCTCCAGATCGCCCGCATAAATTTTTTCGCATCCGTTTCACTGACAAAGCAGGTTTCAATACTCACGCCCTCTTTCCCCTGAAAATTAACCGCGTAAATATCGTATTCCTTATTGAAACCCTCTCTGTGGCCGAGGATATCTTGCAGTTGGATGCTGTAAACTTTGGGCATCTCGATCGTCGCCTTGCCGATAAAGATCGGGTTCGCCAGAAGAATGGCCTTGAAAACCACCAGTTGTTTTGGGGTGACAACGCTGACCCAGAGCATATGCCATTCGGTGCGGAAACAGGCAAGCGGTTTTTCATCAGCGCCCAATTTCTCCAGGATCGGCTTTCTGATCTCAAGAGGCAGGTCAGCTAATGAGCATTCGTCGGTTCTACGTAAGTTTTTCATTTGCTTTCTCCTCGCGCCAATGACTGACTTTTTCCACGAAACAGTTCTAGTATACAGCAAAACAGGCATTTTGCAGAAAATCTCCAATGAACCTGGTTTGAGAAGTATAATCATGGCACCATGTCCATCGATAGATTGCTCGACCGTTGGCGTTCTGATTCGGAAGTGTATCCAAACATCGTTGCCTGGAACACGATCCCGTCCCGAACAGCCAGTCTGGCCGATTTTCCACCCAGCCTGAACCCTGCCCTGGCCGACGCCCTTTACCGGCAGCGCATACCCTCCCTTTACAGTCACCAGGCAGAAGCCTTCGCCGCGCTCGAAAACCGTCAGAACGTGGTCATCGTTACCGGTACGGCCAGCGGCAAGACGTTGTGTTACAACCTGCCCGTGCTGAACGCCATTCTCGGCGATGTGCAAACCCGCGCCCTTTATCTCTTCCCGACCAAAGCCCTGGCGCACGACCAGCGAGATAACGTCGGCGAGATGATCGACGACCTTGCCTTCCCCGGCAGCCTGGAGAACCCCATTGCCGCCGCCTACGATGGCGACACGCCCTCCGATCAGCGCAAGCTGATCCGCAGCCAGGCGCGCATCGTCATCTCTAACCCCGATATGCTGCATACCGGCATTCTGCCCCACCATACCCTGTGGGCCGATTATTTCAAGCACCTGCGTTACATCGTCCTGGATGAGATGCACCATTACCGCGGGGTGTTCGGCTCGCACGTGGCAAACGTCATCCGGCGTCTGAAACGGGTGTGCCGCTTCTACGGGGCAACGCCGCAGTTCATCCTCACCTCGGCGACCATCGCCAACCCTGCTCAGCTTGCCGAAGGGCTGATCGAAGAAAAGATCTACCTGATCGAGAATGACGGCTCGGCGCGGGGCGAAAAGCACTTCCTCATTTATAATCCGCCAGTCATCAACCAGGAGATCGGCTTTCGCCGCAGCGCTTTGGCTGAGAGCGTCTCTCTTGCTAAACAGCTCTATGAGAGAGACATCCAGGGCATTCTGTTCGGGCGCACCCGGCGCACCGTGGAATTGCTGGTGAAGTATCTGCGCGAAAACGTTGCCGCCGATGAAAGCGCCATCCGCGGCTACCGCAGCGGGTATTTGCCGCGCCAGCGCCGCCAGATTGAGCAGGGGTTGCGCGATGGAAGTGTGCGTCTGGCAGCGGCCACCAATGCCCTCGAACTGGGCATCGATATCGGCGGGATGGACGCCGCCATTCTCGTCGGTTATCCGGGGACGATCTCGGCAACCTGGCAGCAGGCCGGGCGGGCCGGCCGGAAGAATGCCGCTTCGCTTGCCGTGCTGATCGCCTCACCCAGTCCGCTCGATCAATTTCTGGCACGCCACCCGGAATATTTCTTCGGGCGTTCGCCTGAGCAAGCCCTCATCAATCCTGATAATCCGCTCATCCTCTTGCAGCACATTCGCTGCGCGGCCTTCGAGCTTCCCTTTCAATCGGGCGACTCGTTCGGGCTGGTCACCCCGGAGTTGCTGCAAGAATATCTGGACTTTCTCACCGAAGAAAGCACCCTGCATAAAACCGCCGCCCGTTATTTTTGGATGGCCGACCAGTACCCCGCCAGCCAGGTATCGTTACGCAGCGCTTCGCCGGATGCCGTTCGCCTGCAGGTCGACCTGGGCGACGGGGTGCAGACTATCGGCGAGGTGGATAGCGCCAGCGCCCCGTGGATGGTTCACCCCAACGCCGTGTATATGCACGAAGGCCAGGCTTACGAAGTCAGAGACCTCGACCTGGAGAACGGCGTTGCCCGCCTGGAAATATTGGACGGCGATTATTACACCGAGCCGCGCCAGGAAACCGCCATCGAACTGGAGAGCCTCTACCAGCAAGAGCCGGTCCCCGGCGCTCAGAAAGCCTACGGCGAGATCGTCGTCACCACTCAGGTGATCGGCTTCAGGCGGATAAAGTGGTACACCAACGAGCCGCTGGCCGCCGGCGAGCTTACCCTGCCCCCTGGCGTTTTGCACACCACCGGCTACTGGCTGGCCCTGGAAGAGAGCGTCATCGAAACGCTGCGCGCCCAGGGGTTGTGGAGCAGCGACCCTAACAATTACGGCCCCGGCTGGGCAAACCTGCGCGCCGCCGTCCGTCAGCGCGATGGGTACCGCTGCCAGGTTTGCGGCATTCCTGAAAATGGGAAAGCGCACCACGTTCACCACATCAAACCCTTCCGCACCTTCCTTTCGATTGAAGAGGCCAACCGGCTGGAAAACCTGGTCACGCTTTGCCCCAACTGCCACCGCCGCGCCGAAACGGCCCTGCGCATTCGCAGCGGGCTGGCCGGGCTGGCTTACGTGTTGGGCAACCTGGCCCCCCTCTTTCTGATGTGCGACGCCGGCGACATCGGTGTCCACAGCGACCCGCAGTCGCCGCTTTCAGAGGGTAAACCCACCGTCGTCATCTACGATCAGGCGCCGGGCGGCATCGGCTTCAGCCAGCGGTTGTATGAGATTCACGATGAAATGATCGGGCGCTCACTGGAACAGGTGACTGCCTGCGATTGCGTCGAGGGCTGCCCGTCGTGCGTGGGCCCGGCCGGCGAGAACAGCAGCGGCGGCAAAGCCGAAACGCTGGCAATTCTGCGAGCGTTGGTGAGGTAAAATAACGGCATGCCTTCACTTTCCGAAAAGCTGAAATCGCTGGGCGTCAAGGTCGGGGCGCACGACCTGCCCAGGCCGGCTCCGAAAACCGATGTCTCCATTGAGACGGTTCTGGGCGGGGAGGTCCGTTCGAATCTGTACGGCGATGCTTACCTGGTCGAAGCCCTGTACGCCTACGGCAACATCTACAACCAGGAAGGTCTGCAATTTCCGCACGCCTTGCAGACGCTTGCAGCCTGGGCGGGCATCCCTGAACTGGAAGAGTACCCCGGCGAGCGCTACGTCTTTCTGGATATCGAAACCACCGGCCTGGCCGGGGGCACAGGCGTTTACCCGTTTCTGGTAGGGATCGGGCATTTTCAGGCCGATGGCTTTCGGCTGCACCAGTTCTTCATGCGCACGCCGCTCGAAGAAGCGGCCCTTTTAGCGGGGTTGAGCGAAGCGGTCGCTAACGATAAAATTCTGGTCACCTACAACGGCAAGAGCTTCGACGCGCCCATCCTGGCCACCCGTTATACGCTGAATGGGCTTACTAACCCGCTCAGCGACCTGATTCACCTCGACCTGCTGGCGCTCGCCCGTCGCCTGTGGCGCGACCGGCTGCCCAGCCGCGCCCTGGGTTACCTGGAATGCGCCGTTTTGGGCATTGTCCGCGCCGAAGAAGAAGTTCCCGGCTGGATGATCCCGCAGATGTATTTCGACTACCTGCAAAGCGGCGACGCCCGCCCGATGAAGGGCGTGGTTTACCACAACGCCATGGATATCCTCAGCCTGGCGGCGCTTTTCCAGCGCATCGACCGTATGCTGGCCGACCCGCTCAACCAGACTGCCGGCGAAACGCTCGACCTGGTCGCCATCGGCAAGCTTCACGAAGCCCTGGGGCATCACGATACAGCGGTTGAGCTTTATAACCAGGGGTTATCCACCGGCCTGCCGGAAGAAAATCACTGGGACACGGTGCAGCGCCTGGCGAACCTCTACAAGCAGAAGAGCGATTACGAATCGGCCATTAGCCTCTGGCAGCAAGCCGCCGAAAATAAGCAGCTTTACGCTTTCGTCGAACTTGCCAAGTATTTTGAACATCATGCAAAGGATGAAGGAGAAGCTTTGAAGTGGACCGAACAGGCGCTTGAACTGGTTAAAATGCTTCCGGTTACCCCTTACCGGCGCAAGGAATGGGCGGCGGAATTGAACCGCCGCGCCGAAAGACTCAGGCGCAAGCTCGGTATAATATGACCATGAATTTCTGGATTACCCTGATTATTGTTACGCTCACCTATATCGGCATCGCCATCGGGCGCTGGCCGATCCTGCGCGCCAACCGCACGACGATTGCCCTGATCGGAGTGGGGTTGCTGATCGCCGCCCGGCAGATCGCCTTCGATCAGATCGGGCAGTTCCTCAATCTGGATACGCTGGCGCTGCTCTTTGCCATGATGATCATCAACGCCAATTTGCAATTGGCCGGTTTCTTCCAGCTTTCGGGCAGCTTCGTTTTGAACCTCGCCCGGTCGCCGCGGACCTTGCTGGCAATCGAAATCATCCTCTCAGGGGTGTTGAGCGCCCTCTTCCTCAACGATACCATCTGCCTGATCTTCACGCCGCTGATCATCAGCATCACCCAGGCGATCAGGCGCAATCCCATTCCTTACCTGATCGCTCTGGCAACTTCGTCCAACATCGGGTCAACAGCCACGCTCACCGGCAACCCGCAGAACATGATCGTAGGGGTGACCTCACATATCTCCTATTTCGATTTCCTGGCCGCCCTGTTTCCGGTTGCCCTCATTGGATTAATCGGCGTCTGGGTGACGCTGGTCTTGCTTTACCCGGCTGAGTTCCGGCGGGGCAAATTCCCTGCCGCCAGTTTTGCCAGCGAAACCGAGATCAACCGCCCCTTGCTGATCAAAAGCCTGGCCGTTGTGACCGGGATGCTGATAGCGTTCTTGCTGGGGGTTCCCATTCCCGAAGCCGCTTTTCTGGCCGCCTGCGTTTTGCTGATATCGCGCAAGATCAAACCGGAAAGTGTGTTCTTTGAATTCAACTGGGGGCTGCTGGCTTTCTTTGCAGCGCTCTTCATCGTCACCGGGTCGCTCGAAGCTAACGGCGTCGCCGCCAAAATGTTCCAACTTGCCCACCTCGGGGAAAATACTGATGTGGTTTCTCTGTCCATCATCACAGCAGTTTTAAGCAATCTTGTTTCCAACGTACCGGCCGTCCTTCTGCTCAAAGGCGTCATTCCCTCACTGAGCAATCCGTTTGCGGGGTGGCTGACTCTGGCTGCGGCTTCCACGCTGGCAGGCAACCTGACTCTGCTGGGGTCGGTGGCAAACCTGATCGTGGCCGAGATCGCCGCTGGCTTTCGCATCCAATTGGATTTCTGGGAATACACAAAGGCGGGCATCATCATCACACTCTTCTCGCTGGCGGCAGGCGTGGCCTGGCTGCAATTCTTTGTCTGGCGCTAAAACCATCGATCATAGATCATGTAATTTTTAGGACCGGGAAATCGCCAGCCGTTACGGCAATCGCATTGACCCTGAAGCAAGAATTTGCTTACATTGAGTTTTGGTTCAGAAAACCAGTATTTACTTCAACATGCCTTTTACCAGTCCCTTGACCTGATCCAGGGCTTCGGATAATTTGGAGGGATCCTTGCCGCCGGCCTGAGCCAGATTGGGCCGTCCGCCACCGCTGCCGCCGATCACCTGGGCAATGCGTTTGAGCAATTCACCGGCGTGAACACCGCGCTTGACCAGGTCATCGGTTACTGCTGCGATCAACACCGGGCGCCCTTCGGGGGCGCTGCCCAATACGACTACACCACTGGGGTACTTCTGGCGGAAGCGATCTGCCATCTGACGCAGAGTATCTGCATCAGCATTTTGCAACTGGGCCGCCAGCACTGGAACTCCGTTAACCTGGGGAACCTGCTCCATCTGGCGAGCAAAATCATGGGCAGCGATTTCCTGGCGCAGGGCAACAATCTGCTTGCGCGACTTATCCAGTTCATCAATAAGGCCCTCAACCTTGGCGGGAACGTCTTCCGGAGCGGTTGCCAGCAACCCGGCAACACGTTTGAGACTGCCAAAGCGACGCTGGATCAATTCGTACGCGCCTTTGCCGGTCACGGCTTCGATACGGCGAATGCCGGCCGCGGCGCTGCCTTCGCTGGTAATGATGAAAATGCCTATGTCGCCGGTTTCGTTGACATGCGTTCCACCGCATAGTTCATAGGAGAAGGGATCCTCGCCGCCGATACTGATAGTGCGCACAGTTTCGCCGTACTTCTCACCGAATAAAGCCATTGCGCCCTCCTCCATCGCGACCTTGAGAGGTTTGCTCTTGATAGTCAGGGCGTAGTTTTCAAGGATGCGGCGGTTAACGCCGGCCTCGATATCTTCCAATTGCGCCGGGGTAACCGCTTCGGGGTGATTAAAATCAAAACGCAGCCGGTCAGGAGCAACCAGTGAACCCGCCTGGCGGGCATGCTCACCAAGGACGCGGTGCAACTCGGCATGCAGCAAATGCGTGGCCGTATGGTTGCGCATGATAGCGCGGCGGCGCTCCAGATCGACCTTGCCAATTGCCATATCGCCAACTTTGGGCGTCCCTTGAATGACCTCCCCGATGTGAACGATGATCCCAGCGGCAGGCTTTTTAACTTCATCAATGCGGATTTCCCAATTGGCAGAATCGCTGGAAACGATCCAGCCGCTGTCGGCCACCTGACCACCCGATTCGACGTAAAAGTGAGTTTTGGGCAGAATGACTTCCACTTCGTCGCCAGTCATTGCCTGTTGAACGCGCTGCCCATTAGAAACGATAGCCAGGACAGGTTGTTTTTCTTCGGTGATCTGATAGGGGTCGTATTCAACGCCCTGGCTGTCTAGCAATTTCTTTTCTTTAAATTCATCCAGTAGAGGTCGATAAATATCCACCGTCTCACCACCCAGCGCGCCAAAGGCCTTACCCGCCCCTGAAGCGATGCGATGTTCTTCCATCGACTTGCGAAAGCCATTTTCATCCACCTCCATACCCTGCTCACGGGCAATGTCGCGGGTCAGTTCGAGGGGCAGGCCGTGGGTAGCGTAGAGATCAAAAGCAATCGCCCCGCCAAGAATGTTCATACCATCCGCTTTGACCTGCGTCAGGTAATCATTTAACTGGCTGACGCCGGTCTCAACAGTCCGCTGAAAACGTTCCTCTTCCCGTGTGAGGGTCTGCAGAATCGCCGCCCGGTTGCGTTCCAGTTCAGGGTATGCCTTGCCATAATTATCGATCGTCGTTTCGGCAACTTCAGCCAAGAAGGGCCTGTTCAGGCCCAGTTTTTCGCCAAAGCGCGCTGCCCGGCGGATGATCATACGACAAACGTAATTACGTCCAATGTTGCCCGGAACAACCCCGTCAGCAATGAGGAAGGTCGCGGCGCGAGCATGATCAGCAATAACACGATAAGGGGTGATATTTCTTTCCCGTTCCACAGCACTCTGTCCGGCCAACTTTTGCACTGTATCCATCAACGGAGAGAGCAGATCCGTTTTGTAGTTCGAGTTGACATTTTGCAGAACCGAGACGATGCGCTCCAGCCCCATGCCGGTATCAACGTGTCTGGCAGGCAAAAGCTCCAGATGAGTTGGACTGAAACGGTTATATTGGATAAAGACCAGATTCCATAATTCGAGGAAACGTTTGCAATCACCATTGACGCCACAAACGTGCCCCGGAACGTCTTTTTTGTCGCAGTAATCCGGGCCGCGGTCGATGTGAATCTCACTGCACGGGCCGCAGGGACCCGTATCAGCCATTTCCCAAAAATTATCCTTGCGTCCAAAATAAAGGACATGGGATGGGTCAATGCCTGGCTGCTGACGCCAGTAATTGGCGGCCTCTTCATCGGCTTCAACTTCGCCTTTTTCGTCCCTGAAACAGGTCGTCCACAATTTATCCTTGGGGAGCTTCCAGACCTCGGTCAACAGTTCCCAGGCCCAGGCAATGGCTTCTTTCTTGTAGTAATCACCGAATGACCAGTTACCCAGCATCTCAAAGAAAGTATGGTGAGTATCATCCCGGCCCACATCGTCCAGGTCATTATGCTTGCCGGCCACACGCATACATTTTTGCGAGTTGGCTGCCCGCGTATAGGGGCGGTGGTCGACGCCCAAAAAGACATCCTTGAACTGCACCATACCGGCGTTGGTAAATAACAGGGTCTGGTCGCCGCCGGGAACCAGCGATGAAGATTGGACAAAAGTATGGCCTTTTCCTACAAAGAAATCAATAAAAGTTTGCCGAATTTGAGCGCCGCTAAACTGAAGGGTCATCGTATCTCCGTAATAAAAATATGCGTCTAATGATGGCAAGAGCCGCAAGTGCCGCAGGAACCGCTGCCGCACCCGGCGCAACCGCCGCTGCTCGAGGCGATTGCGCGCCCTTCACTGCTGGCAAAGAATACCGATAATTTACGCTTGGTGTTTTCGCTTTCACATTTCTGGCACTGAATCGGTTGATCGGCATCTTTCATCTGCCGGATTGCATCAAACTGGTACCCACAGTCGTGACATACGTATTCGTAAATGGGCATAATAGACTCCTTGGTTATTTCTTTATATTATTCTACCTTGGGGATGATTGTGGGTCAATGGATTGGCGGAGAGGGCGCGTAGCCCCAAAAATATACACACCGATTCGAATGAACGGACTCTAAATCTGTTATCTGTAAACCATCTCGCTGCTATATAATTTATTCAGAAATGGAAGGAGGAATCATGTTCGACGACAAGAAGGGGCCGATTGAGCATTTTTCATGGGCGAAGTTTATCATCAACGGGAAAGAGCATTCCGCAGCAGGCAATCAGATAAAAGGTGTGGGTAAAGATATTCGCCTGATCGGAGAGAAGGTAAGTGAGTGGAAAGAGCGCAAAGGCCACAGTCTATCGCCAGAGATGATCACCGGAATCTACAAGCATGATATTCACACACTGGTCATAGGCGTCGGCGTGGAGGGACTGCTCAAAGTACCTAAAGAGACGCGCCAGGCAATCGAGGAAAACGGAGTGAAAACGTTGGTTATCGAGAAAACACCGGAGGCATGCAGGATTTACAACGAGTTATATCATAAAGGCGTGCACGTGGCGCTTCTGGCGCATGGGACATGTTAACCCGCTCAATCAAAAACAACAACCTGATTGCGTCCCAGGTTCTTGGCTTTATATAGGGCAACATCGGCATTCTGCAGGACAGTTTCGAAGGAATCGCAGGGTTGTTCGCAACAGGTCACACCGATGCTGACGGTGATTCTAAATCGGGCGCCGTTTACCGCTTTTAACGTCGTGTTCTCAATCTCCTCCCGCAAACGCTCAGCCAGTTCTACTGCGCCAAACTGCGGGGTAAAAGGCAAAATAATAACAAATTCCTCTCCACCATAACGACCTACCAGATCAATATCGCGCACCTTCTTCTGGCAAATACTGGCAACTGCTCGTAAAACAATATCGCCGGTTTTATGACCAAATTCATCGTTCACGTGTTTGAAGAAGTCAATATCCATCATCAAAACGGATAAGGAAACCTGATGCTCCTGGGTATATGCAAATACCTTACTGCCTTCATCTAAAATATAGCGGCGATTATTCAGGCCGGTTAATGCATCTGTGATCGCCTGGTGACGGTATAACTTCTCACGCTCGAAAGCAATTTCGTACAAGGTCGCCGATTCGACTACAAGCTCATCGAGGCGGCTATTATCCCCTCCATCATCATCTACCAGTTCATACTGAGCTTCGGTGATTCCTTCATTCATGCGAAATTCTTTTCGATGTACGAGCATTTTCTTTTTATATTTTCCGGCCAGATAATAAAGGCACATATTGAGAGGACAAGAAAGAAACGGATTCAGGGCAAGATCGTAAAGTTCGGTATAAGCCCGCATTCCATAAAGATTCTTCCAGACATATTTTTCCCCCTTATCAGCCGGCGTAATGTCCAAACTTTCGGCAAATCCATTTTTTACAAAAAGATCGGCAAGGGCAGAGATATCCTCAGCGGCGCCTTTTTCGACAAAACCAAGGCCATGTTTGTTCAGGTATTCCAGTACTTCTTTGCCGATATCACGCATGATCTCGCCTTCGGCGAAGATGTTGTATTTTGCAAGGATTTTTCCATAGGCAACCAGTACCGCCTCATATAATAAACCGTTAAAATTTTCCATCAGCAAAACCTTAACCGCTCAGTTAATTTTGTTGGGAGGCTATCCTTGTGAAGGTACTATGTCGATATTAAGACTATATCACAGAATCGGTTAATCGTCATAATTTTGCTCCCAGTGATTTTCGATGCAAATTGCGGCCACGAGAAAACTTCTCGATTGGCCATCTTCAAAACTGGATTTCGAGGGCGTATAGAGAATTGCTTGCGAATGACGCAGATCGAAATTTAAGATGCGAAGAATTAATGCCTTATCGGATAATTGGTTTGAGTTCCACCCTTGGCATACATACACCATGTATGTTACAATATTGATATGCGAAGAATTAAAGAAGAAGCCGAACAGACACGCCAGAACTTGATGAATATTGCCCTGCAGGTATTCTTACGAGAAGGATATTTGAATACCCATCTGGATACAATCGCCCAGGAAGCTGGAGTGACCCGCGGCGCCATCTATCACCACTTTGGCAGTAAATTTGGTTTATATAACGCCCTCGCAGAAGGGTATGCCCGGCAAACCCACACTATGATCGCGGATATTATTGCCAGGGGCGGCTCACCTCTGACTACCCTGCGTTCGTTGATTCTGGACACGATCCTGATCGTCACCACCGACGAGCGCTACCGGGCCGTCTCGGAATTGATGATCTTCAAAACCGGCGCAGCTCCTGAATTAAACGAAGGCATAGAAAGCAAGAAACGCTGGGTATTATCCGTTACCGAGCAACTGGCCAGGCTGGTCGAAGATGCACAGCGCCAGGGCGAAATTCGAACAGATGTTTCACCGCGTGAAGTCGCCGCCGGGCTGCTGGCTTTGCAAAGCGGCCTGACAACGCTGTGGATCATGAACCCGAAAGCAGTTGATCTTTCCAAAAGCGCCGAGGCGATCGTGGATCATTATCTGAACGGCATCACACCTCGGTAACAAAATATTTTTTTAAGTCTTATACATACATTCAGTATGTATGTTATATAAAATCAAAATAAGGAAAAGCGAAAATGAATATGATTGATGTTCAACAACTCAAAAAGACTTTCACCATTCGCCAGGGAAAGAGCAAGCAGATAGTCACCGTTGAAGCGGTTAAAGGGATCAGCTTTCAGGTGAAAGAAGGAGAAATCTTTGGCTTTCTCGGCCCGAACGGCGCCGGTAAAAGCACCACCCTGCGCATGCTGACGACGCTGCTGCCGCCCACTGCCGGCAATGCGACCGTCGCCGGCTTTGACCTGCTGCTTCAGGCAAACCAGGTGCGCCGCCAGATCGGATTCGTCAGCCAGGCCGGCGGCAGCGACAACGACGCCACAGTCCGTGAAGACCTGCTTTTACAAGCCAGATTGTATGGCATCGAACCAATCGAAGCCCGCCGGCGCTGTTCGGAACTGATCGAATCGCTCAAATTGATCGATTTTGCCAACCGACAGGTAAAGACACTATCAGGTGGACAACGCCGTCGCCTGGACCTGGCGCTGGCAATGGTTCACCGCCCACGGCTGCTCTTTTTAGACGAGCCGACTACCGGCCTGGACCCACAAACGCGCGCCCGCCTATGGGATGAAATACGTAATTTGCAGGCGGCCGGAACAACGATCTTCCTGACGACACACTATCTTGAAGAAGCCGACGCGCTGGCAAACCATCTGGCGATTATTGACTATGGTCAAATTGTGGCCGATGGAACACCCGATTCGCTCAAACGACAGATTGGCGGAGATGCCATTCACTTCGAGCTACGCGCCAACAGCGAGGATATCGCTGGCTGGCTGCAAGCGCAAACGTTTGTCCGCGAGGCCATCCGGCAAAACGGCGGCTGGCTGGTGCGTGTGGAAAACAGCGAGACTGTCCTCCCTCATTTGCTTCACCTGTTGGATGAACGCGGCGCCCAGGTGCAAACGGTTTCGCAGACGCGCCCCACACTGGACGATATTTTTCTGAAGAAAACCGGCCGATCGCTGCGAGATACCCATAATTAAAACTGAATCGAGAAAGGATTTACCATGAACAAAGTTATTCGCGATACAAAATTGATGTTCGTCCGGGTATGGACGGGCCGTCTGCGCAACCCAATCTGGATCTTCATTGGCCTGTTTCAACCCATGCTGTATATTCTGTTATTCATGCCGCTGCTCAACGGCATGATCACCGACCCGCTGAAAACTTTCATTCCCGGTCTACTGGTGATGACCGCTTTGTACGAAGTAGCCGGGGTTGGTTACAGCCTGATTTACGATCTGCGATCGGGAGTCATTGAGCGTTTTCGGGTCACGCCAGTCAGCCGACTGGCCTTTTTGCTGGGCCTGATCCTGAACGATGGACTGGGATTACTGCTGCAATCAGCGACGCTGCTCCTGCTCGCCGCCTGGATGGGGCTGCGCGCCCCCACCGCAGGCGTGGCGCTGCTGCTGACGCTTGTACTGATCATCGGGCTGGCGATGGCAGCGCTGGCTTACGGCCTGGCGCTGGCCGTGAAAGACGAAAACGGTCTGGCCTCGATCACGAACACCTTCCTGCTGCCGGTCATGCTGCTTTCAGGCATCCTCCTGCCATTGACCAACGCTCCCGCGCCGCTCAAGATTGCCGCGGCAGCTAACCCGCTCAGCTACATCGTCGCCGCAGCCCGGGCTGTGCTTGCCGCCGATTACGGGCAACCGATCATCTGGCTCGGCTTTGGGTTGGCTGCGGCGCTGGCAGTCGTGTGCATCTCGTGGGCCACCCGCATGATTTGCAGCGCAACGGCTTGAACAGCGCCGCTCTATCCGACCACCCTCGAAATCCCCCCCCCCAAAAAAAATCGGATTCCGGGGGTGGTGCAATAAAATTGAATCTTAAAATAAAGCAGAATCTATTGACTCTTGTTTTTTGACATTGTATAATTGTAGTACAATTGGACAATTCACCCGAGATAATTTGAGTTATCCAGACAACCATGCCCGATAGTATTACCCCCACCTTATATAATGACTGATAACAACACTCATATCGCGCGCCCATCACTAAGAGACGCCATCTGCGAGCGCCTGAACCTGGCGATTCTCAAAGGCGAATTAAAGGGCGGGCAGCGACTGACTGAGGTGGACCTCGCTCAGTGGTTGGGGGTGAGTCGGGGTGTGGTGCGTGAAGCCATCCGCGAGATGGAAAATACCGGGCTTGTTGTCAATATTCCCTACCGGGGGACATTCGTCAAACCATGGACAGCGAAACGCGTCAGAGAAATTCACAGTGTACGGGCGCTGATGGAAGAATACGCTATCGAACAGGCCATCCATAATATTACCGATGAAGATATCGATACATTGCAGGAATTGGTCGCCAACATGCACAGAACTGCCCAGAATGATAACTACATCGGGTTTGTCGAGCATGACCTGGCTTTTCACCGGAAAATTTACGCCATCGCCGGCAATTCCCTTTTATCTGACATCGTGGATGATTTAAACAGCCAGTCGCACAAATTTGCTGTGGTCACCGAAACAATTTACATGATCATCCCTTCTCTGGCAGCTATGGCCAATGAGCACATGAGCATCCTGGACGCCATCAAAAACAAAGACATTCCCAGGGCCAAACAGGAAATCAGCGCCCACATCATCAACATCGGTCAGGCTCTGGCTGAAATTTTGCAGCAAAAAGAAGACGAAGACCAAGATAATTCTAACCCATTGAACAACGAACAGGAGGCTCTGTTCAAAATTGGCACAGCATCGCCCCCATAAAACAAGATTAACCTGTCAGCATCCTGCAATTCTTCTTATCCGATACATTCGAACAGATCGAAACCAATAATCATTGGAGGAATAAAAGATGCCGTTTACGCCTGTGTTGAAAGTGCTCTCTGAGCAACAAATATACGATATTCACCAGGCCGCGCTGAAAATATTATGGGAGACGGGGGTATTAGTCAAAGCGCCCGAGGCACGCGCCTTGCTTCGTCAGGCTGGCGCTATCGTAGATGATGAAACGATGCTCTGCCGCATTCCTGGTTTCATTATCGAAGAGGCTCTCAAGCGCGCTCCGTCATCTTTTACTGTGTACGCACGGAATCCAAAATACAATGTAAACGTGTCAACCACTGCCCTGCATTATGAGCCAATGATCGGGCGGTTGAATTGTTTCGATTATGCTACCGGCAGCACACGACGTACAACACTGGAAGACGTCGGCCACCTGGTTAAAATTGCCGATGCTCTACCTGACTACCATTTGCTCCATTCCGGGGCAATCATGCCACAGATCGAAGGGGTGCCAATCCGCGCCACGCACGTTAATGGCTACCTGGCTTCAGTGCGCAATTCGAGCAAGGTTATCAAAGCTACGTCCCGAGAACGAATTCTGGCCGAAGACTGTTTGCGCATGGCAGCGCTGATCGCTGGGGGTGAAGACGAATTGAAGCGCAAACCCTTCACTTTTACAACAGACAATCCTGTCGCGCCGCTGCAACACGACCGCGACCAGATGGAGGGCGCCCTTCTCTACGCAAAATACGGCCTGCCCATCGACTTCACCAGCGAACCGCAGGCCGGGGCGACTTCGCCGGTCACACTGGCTGGTCTGCTCGCCCAGCAGACCGCCGACATTATCAGCGGTATCGCCATCATCCAATTAGCGAATCCCGGCAACCCGGTCTGGTACGGCACCTGCGGTTCGATTATGGATATGAAAGTGGGACGCATCGCCATTGGCGCTATCGAAATGGGAATGATTAACGTGGCCAGCGCCCAGATAGCCCATTTTTACAACATCCCCTGCCGGGGGACAGCGGCGGCAACTGATTCTAAATTGCTCGATATTCAGGCTGGTTACGAAAAATCGATGACACTCACGATGGCAGCGCTGGGCGGGGTAAATAAAATTTTCTACCCTGGCACGATGGAAGGGGCATTGACAGTGAGCAAGGAAAGTCTGGTCATCGACGCCGAAATGATCGGCGAATTGTACCGCGTGCTGGAAGGAATCGACATCAATAAAGATACCTTGGCGCTCGACGTGATCGCCAGAGTCGGGCCAGGTGGACATTATTTAGGCCAGCGCCATACAATGCAGTTCCTCAAGAAGGAACAGTACATCCCGCCGCTGGCAGACCGGCAGACGCGTGAAAAATGGGAGAAGGATGGTTCTCGCAGCGCGCTGGAGCGCGCTCATGACATGGTCGAAAAGATCATCGCCGAACACAAACCTGACCCGCTGGATTCAAAAATTGAAGCCGAAATGGAACGCATCGTACGCGAGGTCGAGGAACGCGAGGCTAAACGAAAGTAAATCCAAACGGATGTTTACGAGCGCTGATGAAGCAGGCCGAATCATCTGTTTTTTTGAAGCAAAACACGAGGACCGCTTATGGCAGACATCGAATTTCTTTACCTGAATCAGGCTGACATCCGCGCCACAGGTATCAGTATGCCAGTCGTCATGGAAGCTGTGGAAGACGCGTTTGTGCTGCATCATAAAGGCGAAACCAATTTGCCGTTCAAGACAGTTCTGGATCTGGATGAACGCGAACGCGGACGGGGCAATGCTATGCCCGCTTATGTCGCCGGGCCGTACGAAGTATTTGGCATCAAATGGATCGCCGGCTTCCCCAAGAATCCAATGAAATTTGGGCTGCCCCGCGCCACTGGATTGATCGTGCTAAACGATTCGTGGAAAGGTATTCCCCTGGCGGTGATGGATTGCACCCTGCTCAGCGCCATGCGAACTGGCGCGGTAACCGGCGTGGGGGCGAAATACTTGGCGCGCAAGGGATCTGAAACCGTTGCCATGATCGGAGCGGGCGTACAGGCGCGGACGCAGATCAAGGCGCTCAAGGCTGCCCTGCCCAATCTGAAAGAAGTGCGAGCGTACGATATTCGCCAGGAAACCGCCGAACAATTCGCAGCCGAAGTCAATGAGAAAATGGGGCTCAAAGCAAAAGCCGTGAAGACTGCTGAAGCCGCAGTGCGCGATGCTGATGTGGTAATAACTGTCACCGTAGCCGACGAACCAATTGTCAAAGACGCCTGGATGAAAAAAGGCAGCTTCTTTTCAGCAGTCGGCTCATATCAAGAAGAGGAATTCGATGTCGTCTCAAATTCAGATAAAGTGGTTGTAGATGGATTAGAACACGTTATGCATCGAGTAACTCCAGTAATCGCCCTGATGGTACAAAAAGGGCTGATTAAAAGGGAAGAGGTTATCGAATTAGGTGAGATTTTATGCAAGGAGAAACCTGGCAGGCAAAGCGAAGACGAGCGAGTCTTCTTCTCCCCAATAGGAATGGGTACGGAAGATATCTGTGTAGCATATAAAGTGTATAAAATGGCGATTGAAAAGGGCATCGGTAAAAAATTAAGTTTGTTTGGTGAGGCATAATTTCCACTACTCAGAAGGAGATTCCCATGACAACAGAAGCGATTATTGCCAAGATGCAGGCAAGTATTGAGCAGTATGACGCCGACGCCGCTATGGCCGCGGCGAAAGAAGCGGTCGCCTCCGGATTGGACCTCGCCAGGGCATTGGAAGAAGGCTTTGCCGAACCAATTCGCAAGATCGGAGAAGCCTTTGAACGGATGGACGTCTTTCTTCCTGAGTTGGTCATGGCTGCCAACGCCATGAAAGCCGGGGTAGAAGTGCTGGAAGAAGCAATGAAAGAGGCGGGAAAAACCTTTCACAAAAAAGGCGTGATCGTTCTGGGCACCGTCGAAGGCGACATACACGATATCGGCAAGACGGTTGTAGGGGCCATGCTGCAATCCAATGGATATGAAGTGATCGACCTGGGCGTCGAAGTTCCTGCGCCGCGCTTCATTCAGGCGGCGCAGGAAGCGAAAGCTAACGTAATTGCCATGTCAGCGCTGCTTTCGACAACCATGCTTTACCAACGTGACGTGATGGAACTGATTAAGAACAAAGGCATGGCAGGCAAGTATTTTGTGATAGTTGGCGGCGCCCCTGTGACGCAAAAATGGGCCGAAGAAATCGGCGCCAACGCCTACGCTCGCGATGCAGTTGAGGCCGTGCGCGTACTCGACCAACACGCAAAGGAGTGGGCGCAATGAACTTTAAAGAAATTGCCAAACGAGCAGAATCAGGCTTACTGATCGAGGCCAACGACTTTTTGATGCAACGCGTCTCAGCTAACGTGATGAAGCTGCAGAAAGAATTCAACGTCAAATGGGACGGAAAATCATTAATAAATCTGGATGACAGTCTGGCCGACCGCTGCTGGCAGGCTGGCAAAGAACTGCTTCTGCGCAGTGGGCTATATTCAATGAACAGCCGGCGGGTGATCGAATTTAGCCGCGAAGAGGTAGATTTTGCATTGAGCAACTTAAGCGGTAAAGTACGCATGGGCGAAGGAAAAGACGCCGTTGTCTGCCATCACCGCGACGTAGAAGACCTTCGTCCGCCGTTCACCTTCATTGGCCCATTCAACGCCGACACGCACGAAGACATGTTCGTCCATCTCAACGAAGCCTTTGCACAGGAACGCATCATTAATTGTCTGTTCCTGCCTGGCTACCTCAAGGAACTTGACGGGCAAATGATCCGCCCTAATTCAGGGCTTTCTACCCGAGCAGCCATGCTTTACGGCCAGTGGACGCGTGAAGCCTTGCGCCGCGCAGGACGGCCTGGTATGCCCGTTTGTGGGCATGCCGTGATGGCTGTAAACGACATCGCCTGCACGAACGAGGAATGGGGCTTACGGAAAACTGATCCACGCGCCATGGTTCTGCTTTCAGAACTACAGGTGGATGATATCACCCTGGCGCGCCAGGGTTATTACATTTCTTACGGCGCGCCGCTTTACATGGCGCATACTCCACTGGTGGGCGGATATGGCGGCGGGCCAGACGGTGCAGCGATCATCGCAGTTGCTTCGTTTATCGCCTCAACCATGCTGGGCGCTGAAATCTGTCATATCGGCCCCCAGCACATTAAATACAAAACGCAGACTAACAATCATTCGCTCTTCTTGGGCAGCCTCGCCAATCAAGCGACTAACCGCAACAGCCGCATCATCACTACTACCAGCCATACCACCGCCGGCCGCACCGGATCGGAACAATATGCCTATGAATTTTCCACACTGGAATTGGCTGTGGTGACCGGCGGCAGCAACGTCAGCGGGCCACGCCCGGCTGAGCCGCTGGGTTTTAACAACGTCAGTCCCTTGATGGGTCGCTTGTTCGGTGAAGTCGCCCACGCGGCCGCCAGGTTGACCCGCGAAGAAGCAGCGCCGATCATTGAAGCCCTTTATGAGAAATATAAAGATAACATGCTGCTGGCTACCGCGCCCAAAGGTCAACCCTTCGAAGAACTATTCAATCTCAAAACCCTGACCCCCACACCGGAACATCAGGCGGTTTACGACAAAGTCAAAGAAGAACTGATCCGATTAGGAATCCCACTTATATAGGTGCAAAAAAACAATGCCGAAACGATTAGAAATTATTGCAGAAAAATGCACTGAATGCCGAACGTGTTTGATGAAATGCTCTTTCGTTCACTTCACAGTCTATAATCCGAACAAGGGAGGAATTCAGATCACACCCAACTGGCCAGACTTACCCCAAATACACCTGTGCCGGCAATGCGCCGACCCTGCCTGTTATCTGGCTTGTCCGAACGAGGCAATGGAAATCTCCGCAGAAGGCGTCGTTAAAATCATCTATGAAAACTGTATCGGCTGCGGGTTATGCGCAGACGCCTGCCCCTACGATGGCGTGTGGCTCGATCCATTAACGAATATCGCCGTCAAATGCGATACCTGCGAAGGACGCTTCGAATGCGTGGCAGATTGTTTTGCAGGCGCATTAAGCATCCATGATGATCAGGCAGGAGGTTAGCCATGTTGGATTGCTATGCGAAAAAGATTTTACGGGTCAACCTGACCACCCGGCATTTCACCGAAGAAACCCTCAGCGACGATTTCATTAAACGCTGGATCGGCGGAATGGGTTTTGGCGTACGGTGGCTTACCCAGGAAGTGGATGCAAAAATTGACGCCCTCGACCCGGCCAACAAGATCTACATTTGCGTCGGACCGCTGACCGGAACCCCCGCCCCGCTATTTGCCCAGACTTGCATCGTCACCAAGTCGCCGCTAACGACGGGCGTCTTGAACACTTATGCGGGCGGTTTTCTAAGCGCAGCCATCAAAGCCGCAGGTTACGACGCTCTGGTCATCGAAGGTAAGGCCGATGAACTGGTCTATCTTCGGATCACCCCGAAAGAGAAAGCTATCATCAATTGCCCAGAATTGAAAGGGAAATCGGCGCGCGAGACAGAAGAGCACATCAAAGCCGCCGCCCAACGCAGCGATCTGCACACCCTGGCAATTGGTCTGGCCGGCGAGAACAGGGTACGCTACGCAGCAGGAATGACAGAAACGCGCGCCTTCGGGCGCGGCGGCGCCGGGGCCGTGATGGGTTCGAAAAACCTGAAAGGCATCGGTATTGCTGGCATCAACGACGTCAGGGTTGCCTCGCCTGAAACTTTCCCGGCGGCGGTCAACGCCGCGTACGCCGCGCTGCGCGAAGATCTTACCCATCCCTGGAGCACCATCGGATCGTTCGGACGCGCTGGCACCTGTGAAGGCATCAGCGAACTCAGCGCCATTCACGCCCTGGCGACAAAGCACGCGCGCCTGTCTTCTTTCGAAAAAGCCGAGGAATTGACCGGTGAGGCTTTCATCAAAGCTTATCCTACACGAATCGTCGCCTGCAACGGCTGTCAGATACATTGCGGTATGCTGCGCAGACCCGTAAAGACCAAATGGGGTGAAATATGGACGCGCGGCCCGGAATACGAATCGGTGTATTCGCTCGGCACGCTATGCTTCAACGGCGACCGGGACATGCTCCTGAAAGCCAATGACCAATCCGAAAACTACGGAATGGATACCCTCTCGCTTGGGGTTTGTGTGGCTTTTGCAATGGAATGCGCCGAGCGCGGCATTCTGCCGCGGAATATTCTGGGCGACGACGTGAGTCTGGAATTCGGCAACCCCGACGCCACCATCAAATTGATCGACATGATCGCCCGCCGCGAGGGATTGGGAGATATTCTGGCCGAAGGGACCCGCATCGCGGCGCAAAAAATCGGGCGCGGTTCTGAGCGTTTTGCCCTCAACGTCAAAGGCATGGAATTTGCAGCCTGGATGCCTCAACGAATGTTCGGTATTGCCTCGACTTTTGCCACCTCGAACCGGGGTGCGTGCCATAAACGCGCTCCCATCGGCCCCGAACTGGCAGGTTTCGTACCCATGGATCAAATGGAAGGACGAGCTGCCCTCGTCGCCGAAATTCAAAATAATGTGAACGCCCTTTTTACCCTGGTGGGTTGCAGCTTCGCCAATATGGGCATGCCAAATTCCGTTTTCCTGGAATTGCTCAAAGCCGCATCAGGCATTGAGATGAACGAAACAGAATACATCCGTCTGGGCGAGGCAATCTGGAATCTGGAACGCCTCTACAATATGGATGCCGGCATCAACGGTAGTGAAGACAAATTGCCGGATATTTGCTACGAAAAGCCGGAAGATTTTCCGGAAAACATAAAGAATCTGACACGCGAAGATTTTGCCCTTATGCTGAATGAGTATTATGCTGTGCGCGGCTGGGATGCCCAGGGACGCCCGACCGTTGAACGGCTGACAGCACTAGGACTTGCATAAAAGGTATCAATGAAAATTACAGCGCGATTTTTCGGACCATTCCACAGCCTTGCCGGAGTACAAACCATGACCCTCGCTCTTGATGAGGGCGCTTCACTGAACGATCTGTTCCCTATTTTGCAAAACCAGTTGCCTGAGGCATTCACCGAAAAGGTCATCGCGCCAATAAAAAATGACCGGAAATCCCTTGGAATTCTGCTGGTAAATATGGCTCACATTAAAAATCCTGACGAACTGGAGCACAGCCTGGCAGACGGCGATATTGTCACCTTCGTCCCTCCGATGAATGGCGGATGAGGGCCTGTTTTTATTCGTAATGTGATTAAAATGCAAACGATCAGGAATAATCATTTATCAGCAGATGCAAAGGATATAGTAGTCTTGAATAATAAAATCATTTTGTCAGCCGGCAATATTCGTTTGGGACAGGGAGAGTTGTGGGCGTTAACTGCGGCGTTTGCCTACGCATTGGACAATGTGCTGGTATCGTCAGCAGTACGCGGCCACGACGTAAACAATATCCTGGGAGTCATCGTCCGCCAGTCGCCTGGTTTGATTTTTGCTCTGTTCATGTGCCTCTCCCTGCGCAAACGGAATCCATCCGCTGTTTCGGTTTTTTCGAACTGGCGATTTATTGCCGCGTTAGCCGCCTATGGCGTGTTGACCTTTGTGATTGCCAACCCGATGCTCTTTGCCGCTTTTCAAGCAGGCGGCGTACTGGTGGTAACACCCTTGACCAGCACCCAGGCTCTGTGGGGAGCCATCATCGCCGTCATCGTCTTACGCGAGCCATTGAACCGGAAGATGGTACTGGGAATGATTGTCAGCATTATCGGCGTCACTTTGCTCTCTTACGGACGGGCCGGCGCAGCAGACCTCGCCGCGAACTGGTGGATCGCCATTCCCATGGCGCTGGGAACAGCGTTCTGCTGGTCTCTTTCGGGAGTACTGATCACCTATACCATGCGCCACGGCGTGGATCGCTTTCAGGCGTTGGCTGTTGCCTTGATTATCGGATTGGGACTTTTAACCACTTACCTGTTGGTATCAGGAAACATTGGTCTCTTCGTCAGCACACCGATAGAAATTACCTTCAAGTTGCTATTTGCCGGGCTGTTCAGTATGTTAGCCATCGTCGGTGTGGCGTCGGCGCTATCGCACACAACGGTAGCCAGCGCCAGCACATTGAGTTCGCTGCAATCAGGTATCGCTCCATTGATAGCCTGCTTATTCTTCGGCGAGCAGATTACCTTTTTAAGCGGATTAGGCGTTGTGATCATATTGGCAGGCGTTATTACCGTTCAACAAGCGCGATTGAAATAGATGTATTTTAGGTATGAAGCCATGTTTTATTTGAAGGCAAACATCAAAGAAAAATATATACGGTTTATTTGATACGAAAGGTACTTGATGTGCGTTTGAATACAATACGATAATATTAGAAACATATAACGAACAAAAACATTTACAAAAAAAGCTTTATCCTGTATACTGCTGGTAATTACCAGTAATAACAAGAGATATATAATTAGAAAGGATGTTATTTATGGTGGAAACAGGTGAATTTACAGTTACGAACAGCGTCGGCATCCACGCCCGACCCGCAGCGACCTTTGTGAAGAAGGTAACCGGCTTCAAATCAAAAATCACCATCGAAAATCTCTCAAAAAAATCCCAGCCAGTGAACGCCAAAAGTTTTCTGAGCCTGCTTTCGATCGATATTCGCCGTGATGATCAAATTCGCATCACCGCTGATGGCGAAGACGCCAAGCAAGCCATTGATGAACTTCGCTCCCTGATCGAATCCAAATTTGGCGAGGCTGAATAATCATCATGGAAACTTATCAGGCAATCGGCATTTCTTCAGGTATTGCAATCGGTCCCATTTACCGTCACGATACCCAAATCATTACCGTTGAACCCTGCAATTGTATCGACCCAGACATTGAAGCCAAACGACTGAACGCCGCCCTTAAAGAAGCCCAAAAGCAATTGGAAGACATTCTGGAGCAGACGAAAAAGGTGGCCGGCTCAAAAGAAGCAGAAATATTTGGCGCTCACATTGTCCTTTTAAGTGACCCCGAACTGCTCAAAAAAGTCCACGATTTCATTCAAAACAACCATTACAGCGCTGAATTTGCCTGGTATCAGGGAACAGAATATTATGCGGAAATGCTCAGTTCGCTGGATGATTCCTACCTGAGAGAACGTTGCGTTGATGTCAGGGATGTTGCCCAACGAGTACTCCGAATCCTTCAGGGAAAGTCGCTGCCTGGCAGCAAAATGCTGGATTATCCTGCCATCGTCGTTGCAGAAGATTTGACTCCTTCTGATACGGTGGCCTTTGATAAAACAAAAGTTCTGGCATTCTGCACGGCCAAAGGCGGCGCCACATCGCATGTTGCCATCCTGTCGAAAGCAATCGGCATTCCGGCAGTTGTCGGCGTTGGGCCTATTCTGGATAAACTGGCGCAGAATCGTCTTGCAATCGTCAATGGCGAAAGTGGAGAGATCTTCCTCGATCCCGATAAACCCACAGTAGTCCATTACACTGAAATGGCCGAAAGATTAAAGCAATCTTTTGAAGAAGCACTGGTGTATGCAAAACAACCGGCAACAAGCGCTGATCACCGCCAATTTGAAGTTGTCGCCAACATTGGCTCGCCGGCTGATGCTGCAAAGGCCATTGAGTTTGGCGCCGAAGGCGTCGGATTATTGCGGACCGAATTCCTGTTCCTCAACCGCGAGGCCGAACCGGATGAAGACGAGCAATATTCGGTGTATAGAAAAATATTGGAACATTTTGGCAAAAACCCGGTTGTTATCCGCACCATGGATATCGGCGGGGATAAACCAGCCAGCTATTTGAATATGGCGCAAGAATTGAACCCGTTTCTCGGTGTACGTGGTGTACGGCTTTCATTAGCCAGGCCGAAGGTCTTTCAAACTCAATTACGCGCCCTCTTACGCGCCGGCGTCGGCTACAATCTGAAGATCATGTTCCCTATGGTTGGTCTATTGAAGGAAGTGCAACAAATCAAAATGCACGTACAGGAAGCCAGGCAATCACTGGAGAAGCAGGGAATCAACTATAATAAAGACGTAGAAGTTGGAATCATGGTCGAAATTCCTTCAGCAGCAATCATGGCTGACGTGCTGGCAAAAGAAGTGGATTTTTTCAGCATTGGGACCAACGATCTCTCACAATACACCATGGCTTCAGATCGAACAAACGCCGATGTTTCACCCATGGCCGATGCCCTCGACCCGGCCGTCCTGCGTTTAATACAGATGGTAATTAAGGCCGCACACGAGAATGGCAAATGGGTAGGCTTATGTGGAGAACTGGCTGGCGATCCGCTGGCTACCCCAGTATTAATGGGCCTTGAGGTAGATGAATTCAGTATGAACCCACGCTCTATACCTTATGTCAAGCAAGCAATCCGACGCTTCGTAATACCGCAAGCTGCCGAAATTGCAGAAAAAGCCCTCACCTTACCCAGCGCCGCAGCAGTAAGAAAATATCTGCAAGCTTTTCGCTAATACACGGAAAGGATAAAATGAGATGAGCCTGGAATTTAGAATCGTCTTTCGAGCAAAGGATTATGAAGCCAGCGTTGATTTTTATACGAATCAATTAAGCCTGCCAGTATCTGCTTTCTGGGATCGGGGTCCGGCCGAACGGGGAACCTGTTACCAGGCAGCAGCAGGAACGATAGAAGTTTTAGCTTTACCTCCCGGACAGGCGTATGTGCAACCAACTGGATTTGAAATTGCCATCGAAGTTGAAAACGTTGATGAGGTTTACCAGCAGTGCAAGCAAAAGAAAATGTCGTTCCGCGGTGAATTAGCCAATAAACCATGGGGACACCGCGCGTTTTCATTAAACGACCCCGATGGTATAAAAGTTATTATTTATTCCATCATCAAGTAGCTTACAGAATCGAAAACGGTCACAGAATTGCAACGTAATGTTATTGACAGCAAAGGTAGATTTCTCTAAAATGATGATAATCATCACCGGTCATTACCAATGGGTTTCTAAGACTATCCAATATTTGGAGGGATTGGATTAAATATGGAAATTGATCGAAACACTCCCATACCTTTGCATATACAACTCAGGCAGTTAATGATTTCACGAATCGAATCAGGAATTTTCAACGCGAATGAACCCCTGCCATCTGAACGCGAACTTTGCGATGATTTCGGCGTGAGCCGCACGACCGTGCGGGAAACCCTGCGACATCTGGAAAAGGAAGGTTTCATTTATAAAGTACCCGGACGCGGCGCGTTCATCTCCACTTCACCCAGAATGGTGATCATCAATGTTTCATTGGATGGATTCAGTTCAGATTTACAACGGGAAGGCATGATACCATCCAGCACCGTCATCGGTTTCGAGACGATAACCTCACCTAATGAGGAGTTAATGTCCGTTATGCATTTCGACAAGGACACACCTTCTTGTGAGATCGTAAAAATTGAACGGCTGCGTTTTAGAAACGAGGCTCCTCTAGCGTTGCATACGGTTTACCTCAACCACCGCTTCTGCCCCAGAATATTAGATCATAATCTGGCAAAAGAATCACTCTTCAGCATCCTGCGGCACAATTACGGGCTCAAGCTGGTGCACGCCGAAGAGCAGGCTTATGCCGCTCTGGCCACGCCCAGAGAACTGCGGCTGCTCAAGATCGAACCACCGGCGGCTGTACTGCGCAGCGAACGGACGACTTATTTGGATTCTGGCGATGTCATCGAATACTCTCAAGCAACCTACTGCGGTGAATCATACCGCTTAAACATACAACTCAATTCAAGGGAATAGAAAGGAATCGGAATGATTAACATCGTTGTTGTCTCTCACGGAAAGTTGTGCTCGGCGTTAGTCAGCTCAGCAAAAATGATTACAGGCAGGGTTCAGGGTGTTTATTCGGTACCCCTCCTGGCAAAAGACAGTCCGAGTATTTATGAAGAAAAACTCAATGCAGTTCTGAAACCCATCGAGGGACAAGACACATTGATCTTGATTGACGTCTTTTCAGGAACGCCTTATAACGTTTCAGTCCGTCATGTACTCAAGGATAATGTAGAATGCATCACAGGCGTCAATCTGCCCATGGTGATCGAAGCAATCATGTCCAGAGAAGGCGCCACATTATCAGAGTTGGCCGCAAATCTGACCGAAGCCGGCAAAGATTCGGTAAAAAATTTAAAATCGATGTTTAAACAATAATACATAAAAATAACAAGGAGGTGTCGCATTGAACTGGGGATTAGTCCGTATAGATGACCGTTTAATACACGGCCAAGTTATTGCAGTCTGGTGCAAGACAAAAAAATTTACACGAATTGCTATTATTGACGACATGGTTGCTGCAGATTCCTTCATGCAGCAGGTATTGAAGCTGGCTGCGCCTGCCGGCATCCAAGTAGAAGCCTTCTCTGTCGCCGACGGAGTTAAAGTTCTGGCCCAGGTTCAGAACCCTGAGACAACGATGGTGCTTATGAAAACGCCGCTCACTGCGAAACGATTATTTGAAAGTGGATTCAACTATACCGAACTCAACATCGGCGGCATCGGTGGTGGTCCAGGGCGAAAGAACGTATTCAAGAATATCGCCATGTCAGATGAGGAATTTGGCATCCTCAAAGACCTGACTGCAAAGGGAGTGAAAATTACACTCCTGACAGTTCCAGGCGAGAAATCAAAAGATTTTACAGAATTAATGAATGAAAGGAAATGAAAGGAGGTGAGGAGATAAGGCAACAAATAAAGTAAGTTTGTTGGTGTCATCAAATTTTTTTAAGCAGTTCCATTTCAGGAAAGGAGAGATTGGTAATGAAGGGTTATAAGCAAAAAGTTGGTCTGGCAATGATGGTTAGCATTGGCATGTTGTTTGCCAGCTACATGATTGTCAAGGCTGCCCCGTTAGGGCAAACAGCAGAAGCGCCAAAAATGAGCCTGCTAATGGCCATCATTGTTGGCGTTCTCTACTACATCGCGAATTCTCCGTGGCTTGCAAACCTGGGCTTCACCGTCTTCTATCGCCCATTGATCGCCGGCACCCTGGTCGGCCTCATCATGGGACAGCCAGCCGAAGGTATCGCTATTGGGGCGAATATCAACGTATTATACCTGGGCTGGATATCCGCCGGTGGTTCTCTGCCAGGCGATCCTGCGCTTGCTGGTTACCTGGGCACCGCTCTGGCCCTGGGAGGTGGATTGGATATCAATGCATCTCTCGCGGTCGCTGCGCCATTAGGACTGCTCGGTTCAGTAACCTGGTCACTGCGTATGTCCCTTTGCTCGATCATTCCCCACTGGGCTGATAACTATGCCGAGAAGGGAGATATCAAGGGTGTTGCCCGCAGTAATTATATCTATTCTCAACCGTTCTTGTTTGTGCTCTACGGCATCCCAGTCATGCTTGCTGCATACCTGGGCGCTCCAGCCGTTGGAGCCGGCCTGGATTGGATCGCAGCGAACGCCATTTGGGTCATGTCCGGCCTGTACGCCGCCAGCGGTATGTTGGCTGCCCTGGGTATTGCCCTCAACCTTAAATTCCTGTTGAAGGGAAGTGTCTGGCCCTACTTCTTCGTCGGTTTCGTTGTCACCTCGATGATGACCGGCAGCGTCAACCTGCTCATGCTGGCAATCATTGGCGCCGCCCTCGCCTTCGTCCATGTTCTGTTCACGCTGGGAATGCCTGAAGGCTCACTCACGGGAGAAGGAGAGGAACGGAAGACAAGCGGCAAACTCACCAAGAACGACGTCTTCAAATCTTGGGTACGCTGGCTATTCTTCTCGCACTCATGCTACAACTGGGAACGTATGCAAGGTATGGGCTTCGCTCACGCCATGACCCCAATCATCGAGAAGCTGTACACGACCAAAGAAGACATTGTTGCTGCCCTCAAGCGTCACCTGGTGTTCTTCAACACCCAGCCTGATATCGGCGGTATTGTTCTCGGCGCAGTCGTCGCCATGGAAGAAGAACGCTCTGAAGGCGCAGACATCAGCGACGAAGCCATCAACGCGGTCAAGACCGGTCTGATGGGCCCAATGGCTGGCATCGGTGACACAATCCAGCAAGGCATCGTCATCCCCATCGCCCTGGCAATCGGTATGAACATTGCCACCGGCGGTCAGGTTGGCACAGCCACCAAGGGTAATATCCTTGGGCCGTTGTTCTACATTGTGGCTGTTGCGGCGTTTGTCTGGGGCATCGGCTGGTGGCTGTACTACACCGGTTACAAGCAAGGCCGTTCCGCAGTGACGAACATCCTGTCCAGCGGCGCGTTGCAGCGGGTGATCGTTGGCGCTGAAGTTTTAGGTAACTTCATCCTTGGCGCACTGGCAGTCTCATTCGTCAAAGTATCAACCCCGCTTGCCCTGAAAATCGGTGGAACAATCTTCAAACTTCAAGACATTTTCAATCAATTCATGCCCAACTTGCTGCCCCTGATACTGGTCATCCTGGTCTGGTGGCTGTTGGCCAAGAAGAACGTTTCTGCAACCACCGTCATGATCTGGATCATCGCAATCGGTATCATCACCGCTTACCCAATCTGGCCTGGTTTGAACGAAGCCGGTGAGGTCATCAAAGTCGGCCTCTTTGGCGGCTAGCAACCGATTGTCGCTGTTACCCGCTTTTTTCGGTATAGTTGACAATCGGGTTTAGTAAAACAACGGGCCTGGCCCGCAAATTGGGCCAGGCCTTATGTAAACCAATTATTCGTATATAGTAAAGAGAGTAAAAAAAAATGTCAGGATTAAAAACACATCGTTGGAATAACATCTTTGGCAAAGACGGCAAAACCGTCATATTCGCCATGGACCACGCTGCTTCCTTTGGTTTGATGGAAGGGCTGGAGAAACCCGGAGAGGTCATCCGCAAGGTTCGTGACGGCGGCGCAGACGCCATTTTGACCACCTACGGCATCGCCGCGAAATTTGGCGATGAAATCGGCGGCATGGGACTGGTGTTGCGCGTGGATGGCGGAAGTACGATGCTGGCCAAAGAACGCGGCGTCACACAATTGATGCTCACCATCCAGGACGCAGTTCGCATCGGCGCAGATGCAGTCGGAGCAATGGGTATGCCCGGTTCAGTTTCTGAAACAGAAACCCTGCCCTACCTCGCCAGCCTGATTTCAGAAGGGGCCGAATGGGGAATGCCTGTGATGGCCGAAATGCTGCCAGCCGGTTTCGAGAATCCCAAAGAGTGGTGGACGCCGCAAAACATCGGCAGCGCCTGCCGTATAGGCGCTGAAATGGGCGTCGATTTCATCAAAACAACTTTCAGCGGCGATCTCGAAAGCTTTAAAAATATCATCAGCCAGCTTTATGTCCCCGTTGTCGTTCTGGGCGGCGGCAAAATCGGCGAACCCAAAGACCTGTTAAATAACATCTATGCTTCAATGCAAGCAGGCGCAAACGGTGTTGCGGTTGGTCGCAACATTTACCAATACAAAGACCCCGAAAAAATCACCGCAGCAATAGCCGCTATCGTTCACGATGGCGCAACGGTCGATGATGCTATGAAATGCATGAAATAATATAAGGAATATGATTATGACTGAAACATTTAAACGGTCGGTCTTTGTAGGTCCTCAACAGATACGCATCGACACAGTCCCCATCCCAGAACCAGGCCCACGCCAGGCGTTAGTAAAAGTGAAAGCCTGCGCCATCTGCACCTGGGAACAACGCACTTATTCTGGTGAAGAAAAGTTTTATCCACTCGCTGGTGGGCACGAAGTCTCCGGCGAATTAGTTAAGCTGGGCAACCAGGTTTACACTGATGCAAAAATTGGCGACCAGGTAATGGCTTCTACCCTCACACGCTGCGGTTATTGCGATTCATGCCGGCGTGGTCTGGACAGCATCTGCGATAATTCATTCAAATCGTTCAAGAATTCAGATGTGCCCGGCCCTGGCGGTCTTTCCGAATACGTTCTGCTGGACGATTACCAGTTATACAAAAGTGCAGGTCAGGTTTCTTTTGAAGAATTAAGTCTGGCAGAGCCGCTCGCCTGCGTCACCCGCAGCATCCGCAAGGCCAAACTAGAGCGCACCGATAACGTCGTCGTCGTCGGCGCAGGTATCATGGGGTTGCTGCACACCTTACTGGCAAAACAAGCCGGCTGCCACGTTATCGTTAGTGAGCCCAATCAGGAACGCGCTGCATTTGCTAAAAAGATGGGCGCTGATGCCATCATTGATCCGACCAGCACGCCCTTCGCCGATGAAGTTAAGAAATTAACAGGCGGCCGCGGCGCGGATAAAATCTTCTGCGCCGTTAGCATCGCAGCAGCAGTCGAGCAAGCCATTGACGCCGCTGCTAAAGGCGGCTATGTGGCTGTTTACGCCAGTATTCATCCCCGCGGAACAAAGATCAGCGTCGATCCCAATCCATTCCACAGCAAAGAAATAATCCTGACCGGTACAGTCAGCCAGGATAAAGAAGATGTGCTTCAGGCAGTCCGAATGATTTCAATGGGTATTATCGATATGAAGCCCTTCATATCAAAAGTATTCCCATTTGCGCAACTAGAAGATGCGATCAAAGCTGCATTAAAACCCGACACCTACCGTGTCGTCGTAACCATGTAGCTTGACCTCGGACGGATGAAACACCACCATCATTATAATCCGGTTGATCCGAGCAATCAACCCCTTCCCCCTGGAATCCCCCCGCCGCACGTTGCGGGGGGATTTTATTCCAAAAAGTAGTGCTATAATTCAATCATTGAGACATAAAGAATGGGACAATTCCTCGTACAGTTATCTGCACTGCTGACAACTTTTCCTCAAAATTTGAGCTATTATCTCGTTCTGGCATTTTCGGCGGCGGGGGCATTACAAGCTGCATTGCACTATTGGCGGGATAATAACCAATTGCAATATAAACGAATGACCGTCGGGCTGCTCATTTTATTGGCATGCCAGTTTATACTTTTTTTCTGCACCGGTTTGGCCTGGCTGGGTCTCTTTGATGCACACCTGTTTCTGGCGCCTCTGGATCGAGCGCTTACGCTGTTCAGTCTGGTGTGGATCGTCTGGTTGTGGGTATTTCCCAGAACATTCCGCCCAGCAGACATTATCAGTGGTATTGTTTCATTACTCATTCTCGTTTTCCTGGCCATCAATCTTGTCATCTGGAGCGTCAATGCCCAGGAAATTAATTTCAACACATACTGGCTGGAATATATCTGGCAAATTATGGGGATCGGCCTGGCATTGATCGGATGCATCGGCCTGCTGGTCAGAAAACCCCCATACTGGGGCGTCGGGTTGACAGCTCTGTTGATTACTCTGATCGGCCACAGCGGACAAGTTTTAACCAACCTGCCGGAAGGCGATTTTCCGGGCGTGTTGAGATTTGCGCTCATCATCAGCTATCCCATTCTGCTCATTTTGCCGCAAAGAGAAGGCGGCGTCATCGTAAAGACAGTCATCAAGACGCCGGAACCGCTGCCAGAGAAAAAGCCAACAGGGCAAATTCCGGTTCTGAGCGAAGAAACCGACCCGCAAAAAAAATGCGAGATCATCAGCAAGACGATTGCCGAGAAACTGGAAATTGACCGCTGTCACATATTATCTACTCCCGATTGGTACGGACATATCACCATCTATAACGGTTTCGACCTGTTAACAGGTATTGCCCCCGGCGCCACGCTTTCGCAACCCAAGTTTCCTGGCATATCCGATGCGCTGACACACAAAAAGATAATTGAAAATTACGATGATGAAGCCGTCTCTGAATTCACTTTTTTATGCGAGGCGCTCGGTTTGACTGATCCCGGTTCGGCGCTTCTCCTGCCACTAACGAATAAAAAATCGGCCGTAGTAGGCGGCCTTTTATTGATGACGCCCTATTCTAAAAAAACAATCACCGCCGACGCCGATCCCTATTTAAATTACATTGCACCTTCAGTGGCAAACATCTTGCAACAAATTCAAGAAAGCGCCGCGCCGGCAGATGAACACAAGGATTTAAACGCCGAATTGCTGGATGCCCAGGCTGAGCTGACTCAGCTTCGCCAGGCAAACGAAGACCTGCTGGCGCAAATCGAGATTCTTTCACGCAGCGCACTTGCCGAAAATCCGAACGACCAGCTAGCGGCTATGATGGCGGCGCAACATGAAGCAACTACGAAACTCAGCCAACTGCAAAAAGATAACGCTGCCCTGCAAGCCGAACTGACCCGTTATCAGGAAAGCGAAAAATCAAGAGCCGAACAGACCAGTGAACTAGAAGGACAATTACGCATGACTCTTGAGGAAATTGCCCACACGAAAAATATGTTGGCTGAATCGAACGCCAAATTGATGGCGCTAACGGCAGCGCCGGGCAGCGCTGTTGCAAGTGAACAAATAGACCAGATTCGTTCTCTCACACAAGACCTCAGCCAGCCTGTATTCTCGATTGTCGGATACACCGATTTGCTGCTCGAAGAAACCGTGGGAAACCTGGACGCCCTGCAGCGCAGGTTCCTCGACCGGATCAAAGTATCCACCGGGCAATTAAAGGCAGGGCTCGATCATATTCTACAAATCACCGCCCCCGGCGGCCAATCAGCCGAGCTGTTGCATCCAGCGATCAAAATAAGCCCGTTGATTGATAACGCCAGCGCTGCAATCAGCCCGCAATTATTGGAAAAGAAAATAAACCTGAATATTTCAGTAGCCAATGATTTACCGGAAATGACCATCGACCAGGACGCTGTCCAGCAGATGATCATCTCCCTACTGCAACATCTCATCGCTTATTGTACGGAAAATGGAACGATAAATCTCGAGGCTGGTCTGGCAGTGGATAACCATATTCGGCAGATCCATATCCAGGCATCTGGCGCAGGGATTAAATATCCTGCCGAAGAAATTCAACAGCTATACGCACAGTCTGAAACAACGGCTGAAGCAACAGCGCCGAACACAGCAACGAATAAACCTGGTGGCCTGTCAGTCACCAAAACTTTAGCCGAAGCACTCGGGGGTAATCTCTGGGTTGACAATGAAGCCAATAAAGATTCCGTTGTTAATGTTCTGCTGCCAACAGCGCAAGCCAGACCGGTTGAAGATAAACCTGCCGGCTAAAACATAAATCATTTGCTGGCTGCAACGTTATAGAAAGGAATATTATTGGTATATGAACGCCCAAAAATACCGCATGCGGCGACAAAAAGCTGATCGCATCGCTCGAATTTCAATATTCATCACTCTAGGGCTTGCGCTTGTCTGCGGCGTCATCTTTTTGACCAGTTCCAAAGCATTGTCGCTGTTTTCAAATAAAAACGCTTCCGCGGTTGCCCTTTCTCAGAACACCCCTTCAATCACAGCGACACCCTTTCTGCCTGTCATCAGCCAACAACCGGCATCGTCCCCCGCTCTGACAGCCACGCCCGATCCCGACGCCCTGGGCGACTGGACAGATACATACAGCACACCTCCTCCTTCTACGCCTTTGCCCAAAACCGACACGCGAGTTAATGTACTGTTCCTGGGTTCAGACCAGCGCCCCGATGAAGGTATTTACCGTACTGACGTCATCCTCTTAATCTCATTGGATACCAAGACGCAAAAAGCCAGCATGGTGTCCTTCCCCAGAGATTTATTCGTTTATATTCCGGGCAGCAATAGCATGGGGCGCATCAACACCGCTTATTCCTATAATGGTTTCAGCGGTCTGGCAGATACTTTACAGTATAATTTTGGTATCCGCCCCGATCATTACGCCCTGGCGACCTTCGATGGATTCAGAAGTCTGATCAACAGCCTGGGCGGAATCGATGTAGAAGTGAACAAAAGCTTTGCTGATGAGTGTCTGCTGGTATTCCCGGAATGCCCCGATGGCTACCTGTCGCTCGAACCGGGAACGACCCACATGAACGGTCAATTCGCTCTGTGGTATGTAACCTCACGCCAATCAACCAGCGACCTGGACCGTACACGCCGCGTTCAGGAAGTGATTCTGGCGATTTATCAGCGTTTGATGCGCATGGATGCCATCATGCATGCCCCGGCAATGTTCAAACTTTATCAAAATAACGTGGAGACAGATATCACCCTGGCCGATATCACTCCCCTGCTGCCAGCCGCGAAAGCGCTCAGCAACCTCGATAATATCCGCGGTTTCACTATGGGCGAGCAGGAGACTACCAATTATATCGACCCGACAACAGGAGCAATGGTTTTACTTCCCAATTATGATGCCATTCGCCAGATGCTGGTGGATGCTTTAAGTGAATGACTTTTGTCTCCCTGTCAATTTAAGGAGAAAAAATGAAAAAGAACTCATTAAAATTATTGTATATTTTGCTATCAATCAGCCTCTTACTGACTGCAAGCGCCTGTTCAGTTATTAAAACTGCACCCACCGCAACGCCGACCGAAATGCCAACTAACACAGCCCTCCCCCCTACCGCAGTTGCCACTTACACACCCTGGCCAACAGAAACACCCCTGCCAACAGCAACCAATACACCGGCGCCAACACCCACCACTGATCCAGATATAACCGGAACAGCCGCCACAACCGATACACCTTTCACACCCCTGACAATCACTCCTCTAAATGTCATGCCTACAGCAGGCATGGCCAGCCCTACCCAGGCGCCAACTTCGACTCGCTTTCCGACAGCTACTGCAGTAGCCAATATCACACCAGCGACGACACAAATGTACATTACCTATGCCCTGGTGGAAGATGGACGCATGTTAATCACAGTTCAATTGCCAGGCGGCGTTAAGGGCACGTACCATCTGACCCTGGATGCAGAAGAATATCCCTGCCAGGTTCTTGGCAGTTACCCCGACCGGCTCTATTGTGTGGGCAAACGCTTACCCGCCGGTACAACAGCCACTATGAAGATCATCATGGAAGGTGGAAGTGTGCCTGTTTACGAAGCCACCATCGTCATTCCTGATCTGACTATCGTGGAGGATACCTCGGAGGAATAAAGGAACTACAGCAATGGATTTGATGTCTAAGGGGCTGTCTAAAAAGAAAAGGACAGCCCCTTAATAATCCTCTCGCTAATTTATGGAACTATTTTGCTTTGGTGTAGATGGGGTATGCAACCTTCGGATGTGAAGCGAATCCATACAGGCTCTATCCTTTTCATCACGAAGCGAAACCCAACACCAAACCATTTATTTAGCGAGAAAACCCCTTAGATCGTCCGTGGAAACGATTGCGAATCACTTGAACCAGATGTTTTTTTGCTTTTACATCAAGTCATGTCATCCCGAAGCGCGTCAATAATATTTTCTCTTTTTATCTCGCTAATAGCATACCGCATTGTAATGAACACGATAAAGAGCACGCTGAAAACGCTGATTGCCATACTGCCCCACGGGAATACAAAATCGAAGTTGTCCACCCTTTCAACGGTCACCATCACTTTATAAATCAGCCACGAGATGATTCCCGCTATGGGAAGCCCGAACAACAACGTCCGCATACCATAAAAGAAACACTCAAAATTCATCATCTTACTGAAATCGCGGTCAGACATTCCCACCGAAAGGAGCATGGCAAGCTCCCGCCGGCGCAGTTTAATATTCGTGGAAATCGTGTTAAACACATTGGCAACCGCAATCAGCGAAATCATGATGACAAAAAAATAGGTGAATACATCGACAACAAAGGTTAAACTGCGGTATTGTTCAAGTAACGTGTCCACATTGTACAGGGTGTATGTGGAAATAATTCCCGCGCCCTGAATCATCGTTTCCATTGCTGACACCGATTGCGACGGATTCTTTGACATAAAAAACAGGCCTATATTCGCGTGGGTATTTGGGGCTTCAAACTCTTCAATGAGCGAATAGGGGGCCACCACCATAAAAATGGTTGGCCTCTGCCTGGAAGATTGACTCGGAGGCGGATCCACCGGGTATGTATCGACAAACGTAATGTTTATGCTTTTTCCCTGTTCTAGCATTGGCTTACCATTTGTTTCGGGAACGACACTGAAAGTCATGGAACGACTCGCGAACACATCAAACACCTCGCTCGGCCCGTCTTTCTTTATAATCTGCTGTTTGGCAATGGCAATCATTTTCGCATTTTTCCCGGTATATTCCTCTGTGGACAGACCCTGGCTTCTGATAAAATTCAGGTATTCGCTGTCTTCAATAAACTGGATGTCCATCGGCAGACGAACCGTTTCGTCCAGCGCAGCATACCCCGCGTATTCCCGGTAACGGTCTGAAAAATCGCTTGCCTTAACCTCGCATGAATGAGAGAAAACCGCCTGGTACAGGCTTTCGTAAACCCCTTCTGCAGTTTCTAGTTTGTCGTAAAGCGGGAGCATTTCGCTGACGTCCATGTCCTGAGCGTTAAAAAGGATGTCGAAGTCTATGTCCACTACATACTGTTCCGAAAGCCGTTTCAGAGTTGTTCCAAAAGCACTTCCCGATACAAACAGCACGACGCTAAAAACAAGGGATAGCACAATGCTGCGATAGCGTTTTTTGTTTCTCTTAAAATTTTTCAGCGCAAGAATTCCCTCCAAACCGTACATACGTTGTGCGAGTTTTGACGTTTTCACGGCTTTCGATTCGGTTTTGACCTCATTGGTCTGGAGAATACTCTCCATCACGGGAGTGTTTGCAGCCTTTTGCGCCGGGATATAGGCTGAAATCAAAATGGTAACCAGACTGATCGCCGCCGCCGCGAGGATCGCAGGGACAGACACCGACAAGGTTAAAGGCACGGTGCTGTGTAAAATGCTCCCGAAATTCCTGGCAACAATAGGAATTACAAGCTCGATACTGCCTATGCCGACCAGAACGCCAATCGGTATGCCGATTGCGCCAATGCAAAGTCCCTCAAACAACACTGAATTTCGCAGTTGACTGGCCGTAGCACCCACCGACGAAAGAATCCCGAACTGGCGTGTACGTTCGTTCAGCGAAATGTTGAACGAGTTATAAATCAGAAAAATCGAGCCTACCATGATTATGGCAACCAAAATGCCGCCAACCGAGTATAGAAGGGCGTTGAACAGTTTATTTTCCGAAAGACCCATGAAGCGCAGCACATTATCGTTAAAGACATAGCTATGGGTTCCGGCTGCGCTGCTTGCGTAAGCCTGGATTTGCCGCGGGTTTTTAAGCGTGACAAACAGGCTGTAGCTGTCCACCTGGTCTGCTGGATCTGCTTTCGTTATCAAGGTGTATCCCGGCGCGGAATGTTCCTCAAAAGTGGGCCTTTCGCAAATGCCCACAACCTTGTAGGTTCTCTCCGCTTTTGTCACAAGAACTTCTTTACCCTCTCCCGATTCTCCCCCGAGCTGATAAGGGTCGTGTTGACCGAGATTCTTGTTCCCATCCATGCGGTTTCCAACAGCAAGGGTAAGTGTGTCGCCCACCTTGAATCTAACGCCGCCCTTTATCGCGACGTGGGCTGGAACAAGAACCTCTCTGCTATTTTCAGGCAGCCTGCCAGAAATCAGGTTTATGGGCAAGGTATCAAAGGCTTCCTCGCTGAATCCGGCGATAAAGAGATAGGGCTTTTCGGGGCTTTTCCCGCCGTCAAGCGTTGCATAACCGACATTTTCAAACGCGGCGGTGTTCGCAACGCCATTGTCATGGGTTCGTTCCTGCACGAAAGTGGAATCAACATCCAAAAACTCAACGTGCCAACCGCCGTATTTCACAATAGAACCATTCAGCAAAAAATTTAACAGGGAAGCGCCAAAGGTAGCGACTGCCGTAATCATGCCGGCGGACAGGATTACCCCGATAATCGTGACAATCGTTCGGGTATGGCTTTTTTTCATGCTTTGCAGGGTGACTTTGTAGAAAATATTCATGGCCGCACCCTCTCGTCTCGCACTACTTTGCCATCTGATATGCCGATAATGCGGCCTGCTTGCAGAGCAATATTTTCATCATGGGTGACAAGAAGCAGGGTCTGCCCATATTTTTTATTGCTTTCTTTCAGCAGTTTGATTATTTCGTGCCCATTTCGGCTGTCCAGACTGCCCGTGGGTTCATCGGCAAGCATGACCGCCGGGGCGTTCATCAGAGCGCGTCCTATGGAAACGCGCTGTTGCTGACCGCCCGAAAGCTGGTTTGGCAAATGCGTTTTGCGGTCTTGCAGCCCAAGCATTTCGAGCAGATCATTCAGCCGTTCCTCGTTGACCTTGCGCCTGTCCATCAGAATAGGCAAGGTGATGTTTTCCACCACATTCAGAGTGGGAATGAGGTTGTGAAACTGGTAAATCAGCCCAACCTGCCGCCTGCGGAAAATGGCGAGTTTTTCATTG
>CAZDAW010000010.1:0-58732 GCA_964503685.1 uncultured Anaerolineaceae bacterium
CGCCTCCCACCGCAACCCCTTATTCGACCAGCACACAGGCGCCGCCGCCGACCGCAACGACCGTCTCCGATCAGGCCATGTTCGTCTCTGAAACCATTGCTGACGGCAACGACTTTTTACCCAACACCAACTTCACCAAAACCTGGCGGCTAAAAAACATCGGCGTCACCACCTGGACAACCGCGTATGCCCTGGTTTTCGTCACCGGCGATATTATGAGCGCCAAATCGGTAAATTACCTCCCCGGTACGGTATATCCCGGTCAGTCGATCGACCTGTCATTAAATATGGTTGCCCCGGCAAACCCTGGGAAATATAAAGGCTACTGGAAACTGCGCAACGCCAGCAATGTTATCTTCGGGCTTGGGCCGTCAGGCGCACCCTTCTGGGTCGATATCGACGTCGTCCTGCCGCCCACCGTCACAAAAACCCCGGCGCCGCCAACGGCCACTTACACCCCAACAGCCACCACTGCTCCGGTCAGCGTCACATCGGTTGTTGTCGCCGCCAACCCCGCAACGCTGACAACGACCTGCAGCGCCCAGGTGCAGATTACCTTTACCGGTACGATTACCGCCGCCGGCTCCGGCTCGGTGATTTACAACTGGGAAAGCAGCGCCGGCGCTTCCGGCTCCAATGAGACGATCTCTTTTTCCGGCGGCGGTACAAAAACCGTCACCACCACTTGGGATTTCAACGCCGGCGCAGTCCCCACCGGATGGATGAAATTGCACATTACTTCTCCCACTGACCTGCTCAGCGGGCCGGCGTCCTTCACCGTCAATTGCACACCCTGACGGCTTGATCTGCCGCAATAAAATAAAACCGGCTGTCGAAAGGCAGCCGGTTTTATTCATTCACATCGTACCCGTCGTTGCGAACCCTGCGCAGCAGGGTGAAGCAATCGCCCGCGGCGCCCGTTATGCCGATTACAATATGAATCGAAACCCAATATTTAATTTGGCGTTTCAAACTCAATCGTTCCGTTGATCCCTGCCAGCGCCCCCGGAACAAGCTCGCACGCCATCACGTATTCATCCGGTATGCCATTCGTGTTTTGGACGCCAAAATCGACCGTTCTTCTGAATCCAAATCGGGTGTAATAAGCCGGGTCGCCGACCAAAAACACCGATTGATACCCCATCTCCCTGGCCAGCCTGAAACTCTCGTTGATCAAACTCGAACCGACTCCTTTGCCCCGGAATGCCAAAACCACCGAAACGGGCGCCAATAAAAGCGCTTCATGTTTTACGTCGCCTTCCCTGATGGCTGTCTTCGTCAGCATGATATGCCCGATCAACTGTCCGTCCTCTTCAGCAACCAGCGCCAATTCCGGAATGTAATTATTGCTACTGCGCAATTGATTGACAAACTCCTGTTCCCTGCCGTCGGATACTTTTGCCGTCTGAAAAGCAATTTTGACCAAATCATAAATCTGTGAAAATTCCTGCGGTGTTTCTCTTCTGATAAGCATACTGTTACACTTCCTTGAACGCCTGACATAATAATAAAATTTTCCGAAGCCGTTGCGATCCCGATGTTTATGATAACCCAGGTTGCCGCTTAACACAAATCATAACTATTCTGAGTGATAACTTATAGGCGCTGCTGGCAATACAGCAAAGTCTCTCTCAACTTATCCGGCGGGTCCATCTTGCTGATAAAATAATTAGCCCCCAACCCAAGAACTTCCTGGCGCAGCTCAGGATTAGTGCTCAGAATAATGATAATAATTCCTTTAGAAATGCATCGAATGGCCCCCAACAAATCAACCATCGGCATTCCGGGCAGATCCCAGTCCAGTAACAGGGCCTCAGGTTGATTGGAATCGAGCTTTTCCAACACCTCAGCAGCATTTGACGCGCTGCCGGCAATAACCCAGTCGGTTTGCTCTTGAATCAACACGCGCAGAGCGTAACGTACTTTTTGTCGATTGTCGGCTATGAGAATTTGTTGGCGCATTTTTACCCGCGAACGATCTGATTATTGGACAATCCGCTCAAAAGCCTGCCCGATGAAAATGAAACCAATCGCTAATATTTGCAGATTCCTTGACAAAAGATTACCCCAAAGTCTCGCCGGTTGCATCAGCCGCCGGTAGTATATTGCCATCGTTCATCTGTCCAATTTTGATCAATTGATTAAACGCGACCGGAACTGGTTACCCCACCAAGGAACCAGCTCCGGCCACTAAGGAGTGAGAACTATATGTAATACATTATTCTTGACGTATCGGAACGTCTGTAAATATTCTATACGACTGCCTTGTTCTATACATCGGACATTCGGCGAACTTCTTTATTGGACAACTGTCTAATTACAGACCCGCGCCCCTCCCGCGCATGCGTGGGTCAAGAATATCACGCAGCGCATCTCCAACCAGATTCCATGACAAAACGAACAGAATGATCGCCAAACCCGGATAAACGACGATATACCAGTGTTCCGCCAGCGAAGGGATCCAGTTACGGGCAAAGCTGATCATCTGCCCCCAGTCGGCGTAACCCCGCTGCGCGCCCAATCCCAAAAAACTTAGCGAAGCAAAAGTCAGCACATAGGCGCCAATATCCATCGAAGCCAGGACCAGAACCGGGAAGACAGCGTTAGGCAGCAGATGGCGAAAGAGAATGCGCATATCGCTCGCCCCGATCAAACGCGCCGCCAGGGCGTACTCGAAGCCCTTAACCGACATGATATTCCCCCGGATAACCCGCGCATAAGTCATCCAGCCAAATGCGATGATTGCCAGCATCCCGGTGATGATTTGAATCTGCACCGGAGACATATCTTTTAATGGGTCATGCCCAAAGGTAAGAAAAGCCAGTCCCTTCGCCAGCAAGATAAGAACATTATCTCCCCCCCTCCCATAAAGCGTCTGCAAAACTGAAGTGAGGGTTATCGCCGCCAGCAGAAATGGAAAAGCCTGAAATATCTCCGTAAATCGCATCAGAAGATCGTCAACCCATCCCCCATAAAAACCGGCCAGCGAACCGATGACCAGCCCGATTAATGTCGTCAGAAGAGTGATGACAATCCCAACCCGAAAAGCGGTCCGCGTACCCCACACGATTCCGTAATAAATATCATATTGCCCTTCAGTCGTACCGAAGAGATGTTTCTCGCTCGGCGGCTGCGGCGCATTGGCAAAACCGTCTCGCGGGATCATATAGATATCTCTGGAGTTTTCCGGCGGCGGAGCCAGTTTCGGAGCAAATATGGCAATGAAAACAAAACCAAGTAACAGGACAATCCCAAGTGCTGAAATGGGGTTTCTAAGTAACTTCTTGATAACTTCCATAAAAAGACCTCTCGGCTGAATTAATAACGCGTCCTATTGCAGACGAATGCGCGGATCGATCACGCCATACAAAACATCGACGAGCAAATTCCCGCCGATCAACACCACACAGCTAAACAATGCCACCCCCAGCACCGAAATCACATCCAGCGACATGGCCGATTGCGCCATGAAAGACCCCATCCCCGGCAGATTGAATACGGTCTCGGTGATCACTACGCCATTTAACAAACCGATCAACATCAACGCGCCCACGGTCACCACCGGAATCAGAGCATTGGGCAGAGCATGCCGACGAACAACCAGGCGTTCGGCCAGGCCCTTTGAACGGGCCGTCGTCATATAATCCTGGTTCAAAACATCCAGCATCGAAGAGCGCGTAACCCGCAATAAATACGCCCAATCCAGATACGCCAGAGTAACCACAGGTAATACGATATGACGCAGAGCATCCAGGAAGACATCCAGACGCATATTGAGCAAAGCGTCAATCGTGTACATGCGAGTATATGGAATAAAAGCATTGGATTGAACGACCTGCATCGCCCAATCCGAAAGCCGGCCAGGCGGAAACCACCCCAAATCGGCGTAAAAGAACATCAAAACGAGCAGCCCAAACACAAACACAGGCATTGACCAGCCGATGATGCTGAAAACACGCAGCGCCTGATCTAAGAATTTATTATGGTTGATCGCCGAGATAACGCCAAACCAGATGCCGATCCCGACCATTGGAACGGCGGCCCACAATGCCAGTTCAACCGTCACCGGAAGCCGCCGGGCAATCACCTCTGCCACGGTCCCCTTACCGGTTTTCGACCACCCCATGTTACCGCGCAATATACCGCCATCAATTTCCCCCGTATCCGGATTCTTACGCCCCATCATCCAGTTCCAGTATTGCACCGGAACCGGTTCATTCAGTCCATACTTTTCAATGAGCAAATCCAACGCGCCCTGCTGCTTGGGAATATCCTGAACATACAGGGATGCGCGTTCATAAGGGGTCAACAAAGACAACAGGGCAAAAATCAAAATAGTTACAGCAATGATGATAAGCGGCAAAATCAACAAACGTCGAACAATATATGCAAACATAATTCAGGATAGCCTCCTCGAAAATTAATAAAGCGAGAATGAGCGTTTACAACCCTCCAGGCGCTTTCTGGAAGCAAGGGCGGGCCCGTACTACCCGCCCTTGCGAGAAATCCTGGCGAGAAGTCCAAATGACATCGGAAGATTGGACCTCCCGCGGCATTGTAAACAAACTCAATTATTGAGGCGCTACCTTCGACAGCGAGTAAATCATGCCGTATTCCGGGTTGCCCAGGGCCGGGTTGTAGTAGAAGCCGTTGATCCACGTTTGGTAATGAAGACCTTCCAGCACCTGGTACATCCAGATGTTAACCACATCGACTGAAGCGGCGGTCTTCTGGATATTCTCGTATATCTTGGTGCGTTCAGCGACATCGGTAGTCGCGGCGCCTTCCAGTATCCAGGCGTCATACTTTTCCTGCATTTCCTTGGGCATGTTGATAATGCGCCCATACGCGCCCTGTGAATACAGGAACGGATTCGCCCAGTTATGCGGGTCGTGATAGTCTTCCTGCCAGCCGCCCACATAAATCGGCAGCTTGCCCTGACGGCGGCTTTCCAACATCACCGGCCACGGCATGGCAACGATGGAAACATTAAACTTCGGATTGACTGCTTCAACGCCTGCTTTCATGATCTCGCTCGCCAGACGGCGGGTGTCGTTGCCGGAATTGTAAGCAATCTGGAAGTAGAACCCTTTATCCCAGACTTCGCCGGGTTGTACCGTTCCATTCAAATCGGCCAGTTTAAACTCCTCTTCACATTTGGCGGGGTCATAAGAGAAGAAAGGCTCCTGTCCTTCGATATAACCCATCATTCCAAGAGGAATTGGGCCCTGCGCCTGTACGCCTTCTCCCGCCAGTGCATCCTTTACCATGGCAGAAAAATCAAAGCAGTAGTTAAACGCCTTGCGAATATGAACATCTGAGAAGAAATCAGCCGGAATGCCGTTGCCATCCAGTTCGCCGCTGCCAATATATGGGTTGCCGCCTTCGACATTGATCTGCCAGTTCATCTGCGCTGGCGTGATGGCCGGTTGCGGTAAATTGCGGAAGGCTTTGATATAGCCGTCGGGATTTTCTTCCTTGCAACTGCTTTCATCGATGCCGCAGCGAATCTTGATATACGGGTTGAGTTGCGGCCGGTATTGCGGCGGCGCATAAATGAAATCGGCGTCGCCCGCCTCGAACATTGCCAGGCGCGTCCCCCACTCATCGATATTCTTGATAACCACCCGCGGGATGCTGGCAACGCCGCTAGGCCCACCTTCCCACATCGGCTCTGTGCGCCAGTAATCCTGGAAGGCCGTCAAAACAGTCTCTTCACCTGGCGTCCAATGATCCAACTGGTAAGGGCCGGTGCCATTGGCTTCTTTGAACAAAGTCGTCCCTTCCACCGGAGGATCAGCAAATTTAGTCCAGTTATTGCAATCTCCATCCCAGTCGCCGATCTCAGTCATCCATTCCTGATCGAGAATCATGCCCAGGAAATTCTGCGCCATAATCGGGAACAACCACGGCACCGGTTGGGCAAAGTTATACGTAACAGTGCCTTTTTCGTCATCGGCGACAACCTTGGTTTTAACATCTTCGCAAACCTTCACCAGATCCGCCTCGCTGAGATCCTCAAAATTCTCCTTCCCGATATAAGCTCTGGCAAATTCCTTGATCGACGCCATCGCTAAATCGGGGCTGAAGAACGCTTCATACAAAATCCATTGGTGACCATCAATACGCCCCTGAAGCATGGAACGAGCCACCGTATAGGCTACATCATGAGGCTCCAGCGTGCCGCCTTTATGGAATTTGACGCCTTTGCGGATATTGAAAACCCAGGTTTTTCCATCTTCGCTCTTCGTCCAATCGGTTGCCAGCGCCGGAACAAACTCATCAATTTTCTCTCGTTTAAAAGCAACCAACCCTTCGTAGATATTCATTTCGACAGTTTGACCAGCTGTCTCGTATGTCCACGCCGGATCGAGATTTTCCGGTTCTCCTGCCCCGGTAATGATCGTAAGGGTGTCCGGATTTTTAAATTCAGGAGACACCTTGGATACAACGGCTTCCCCTTCCGCCGGCTTCGGAGTCGCCGTAACAACAACCTGTTTCCCTTCCTTTTCAACAATCACCGTCTGAACAACAGGTTCAGCCGGTTTGCATGAGGCTAATGTCATGCTGAATATCACAAGTATTGAGATCATGAAAAATACTTTGCTGCGCATACTTCTTCTCCTTTCTGATGATATAAATATGGATTGATTTTGAACCGTCTTATACTGATTTAATGACCGTCTCACCTCCTCAAATTTTTAAACCACAGCGAAATGACAGGCCGCAAAATGACCGGGGGTCATTTCTCTGAATTCAGGCCGTTTTTCAGCGCAAATTTCTCTCGCCAGCCAGCAGCGGGTGCGAAAACGACATCCCGAAGGCGGGTCAACCGGCGAAGGGACATCCCCCTCCAGGATGATCCGCCTGCGTTTTTCTTCGGCTTCAGGATCAGGAATTGGTACAGCCGAAAGAAGCGCCTGCGTGTAAGGGTGATAAGGATGGTCGTAGAGTTCATCACGCGACGCCAGTTCTACGATCACCCCCAGGTACATGACGGCAATCCGATTGCTGATATGGCGCACCATCGACAAATCGTGCGCGATGAATAAATAGGTCAATTTGAGATCACGCTGCAAATCCTCCAGCAAATTCACCACCTGAGCCTGAATCGAAACATCCAGGGCCGAAATCGGCTCATCGCACACAATCAAATCAGGCTCGAGCGCCAAAGCCCGCGCAACCCCGATGCGTTGCCTTTGTCCGCCTGAAAATTCGTGCGGGTAGCGGCCGATATAAGCCGGATTCAAGCCGACCAGCTCGAGCAGATGCGCAATTCGCTCACGCCTTTGTTGGGCGCTATGCGTTTTATGCACGATCATCGGCTCGCCGATAATCTCTCCCACCGACATGCGTGGGTTAAGGCTGGCATAGGGATCCTGAAAGATCATCTGCATTTTGCGCCTCGTCCGGCGCATCTCCCAGCCGCTCACCGAAGCCAGATCGACATCCTTAAAAACCACCCGCCCGCGAGTCGGGCGGTATAACTGCACAATCGTCCGTCCGGTCGTTGATTTTCCGCACCCCGATTCCCCAACCAGCCCCAGGGTCTCGCCGGCATATATTTTGAAAGTTACGCCATCAACTGCGTGGACCGCTCCGACTTCCCTTCTGAATACCCCACGGGTGATCGGGAAATACTTCACCAGGTTTTCGACGCTAACAATTACTTTTTCTTCACTCATCATCGTTCCACCCCACTGACAACATCCACCCAACAGGCTGCTTTATGCCTGGCAGAGATTAATTTCAAAGGGGGATTCTCGTGATAGCAGTGCTCTACAACATATTTACACCGCGGCGCAAACGGGCAGCTTTGAGGTTTTTCCATCAAAACGGGGGGCAGTCCATCGATCGCCGTCAGGCGCCGGTAACCCGTCTCATCCATGCGCGGCAAACTCCCCAGCAAACCCAGGGTATAGGGATGCAGCGGGTTTGCATATAAATCTTTCACAGCCGCCTCTTCGATGATATAACCGGCGTACATCACCGCCACCCGCTGCGCCAGCCCCGCTATAATGCCCAGGTCGTGGGTGATCCAGATAATCGCCATGCCCAGTTCGTCGCGCAGTTTTAATACCATTTCCACAATCTGAGCCTGAATAGTCACGTCCAGCGCAGTGGTCGGTTCGTCAGCGATTAACAACTGCGGCGCGCACATCAACGCCATGGCGATCATCGCCCTCTGGCGCATTCCGCCTGAAAACTGGTGCGGATAATCGCCCAACCGCTCCTTTGCCTGCGGAATCCCCACCATGTTAAACATCTCTGCCGCCCGCTCAGCCGCTTGCTGGCGCGTCATCCCCTGGTGAATTTCAACCGGTTCTGCCACCTGGCGGCCAATCGGCAGCACCGGGTTAAACGAAGTCATCGGATCCTGAAACACCATCCCGATTTGCGCGCCGCGAATATGCCGGATCTCATCTTGCGACATTTTCAGAAGATCACCGTCCTGAAACAACGCCTCTCCCGCCGTCACCTTTCCTGGCGGCGAGGGAATCAGACGCAAAATTGACATCATCGTTACACTTTTTCCGCAGCCGCTTTCGCCAACTATTCCTAAAGTTTCCCCCTCGTTTATTTTCAACGAAACCCCATTCACCGCATGCACAACCCCCTCGCGGGTTTTAAACCGGGTCTCCAAACCGTTCAGCGTTAACAATTCTGCCATCTTGATCGCTTTCTCCAGTTCAGGGTGGAATGCCAATCAGAAGACTGCCCACAGGTCAGATCGTTTCTTCGCCCACGGGTATCGATCAAAGTTAACCTTTCAAGCCTCCTGTATTTCAGATTAATAAAAATTACCCCCGGCGGCATCGGACGCCGGGGGAATTTACGAATTGTACAACTGTCCTATCTTGAAATTTTTACCTGACGAGTTTCTTGCGCAGGGCAAGCGCAACGGCTTCAGTCCGTTTGGTAACGCCCAGTTTAGCCAGAATATTACTGACATGCGCCCTGGCCGTCGAACGGCTGATGGTCAACCGAACAGCAATCTCCGGATTGCTCAAGCCCTCAACCATTAATCCCAAAACCTCTCGCTCACGCTCAGTCAGATCGTCTCCGAGTTGAAACGTCTGTTTTCCCAGAATAAACTCCTGAGTCACTTCGGGAGCGATCGTCGAGCGCCCGACAAATGCCAGGCGAATGGCTTTTGCCAGATCTTCGCCGGTTACATTTTTCAACAAATAACTGATCGCCCCCTCGCGCATTACATCCTGCACCAGCTCCTTATCCTGAAAACTGGTCAGAGCAATAATCTGAATCGCTGGCAGCTTCTCTTTAATAAGCCGGGTTGCCTCAATCCCCCCCAAGCGCGGCATCACCAGATCCATCAACACCACGTCAGGACGTGTTTGTTCACACACCGTCAGCGCTTGCTGCCCGTCGGCTGCCTCTCCTGCCAGTTCGATATCTGTGGTTGCTTTTAGATAAGCCGATAAACCCCTCCGCACCATATCGTGATCGTCCACAATCACGACCCTGATTTTCTCCGATTCACTCACCAATGACTTCCTCCGTTTCCTGCCAAATCGCCCTTACCTGTGTACCCTGCCCAGGCTGGCTGTTGATTTCGATTATCGCTCCGATATTTTGCGCTCTTTCCCTGATGTTAACCAATCCAAAATGATCGGGTAATATCTCGTCGGGATTGAATCCACATCCATCATCCGTAATATCCAGAACGACCGTATTCTTTCCCATCCCATTATCATCCTTTTCGCGCATTAATGCCAACCTGACGTGTCTGGCGCCGGCGTGTTTGACAACATTGGTCAGCGCTTCCTGAGCGATTCGATAAAAACCTACATGAATATCATCCGGCAGATTCCCGATTTCGTCAACATGCAAGTCAACCGTCATTCCTGTCTTTCCGATCACCGACTCGGCCAGTTGTTTAAGTAAATCGGGCAGCTTTGCTTCGATCACCGCCGATGGACGCAATTCCATCAGCAGCGTTCTCATTTCAGCCAGCGCCCCGCGGGTCAACTGGCGCAAATCGTAAAGTAACTTTTGCCCCTCCTGCGCGTCGTTTTCCCACAGCGCAGGAATCGCCTCCGCGATCAGACTGGCTGAAAATAACGTCTGGGTGACGGCGTCATGCAAATCCCGCGCCAGCCGGTTGCGTTCTGATACCACTGCCAGTTCCTCAGCCTTCGACCGAAGACTATCGTTGCCAATCGCCAACGCCGCCTGATCGGCAATCGAAGCGAGCAGTTCAATTTCATCCTTCGTGATGCGCCGCTGCTTTTCAAACAACGCCGCCAGACCGCCAATAATTTCATTATCCGATTCGATCGGTAAGATAAGAACAGTCTGGATGCCCTCCATGATCGCCGGCGCCAAATCGGGGCGCTTGCCGCCATAGAGAGACAGATCATCGATCACTCTCGGCGACCCGTCTTCAACCAGGCTGCCAAACCAGTTGACAGTTTTATCAGGACAGATCATTTTCAACTCGGCTTCCCGCCGGCAGGGTTCACCAAGATTATCCCGCCTGTCATATAAAGCGCTGATCTTCCTCCTGCCGCCGCTGCCGTTCTGATACAGACAGACTCTATCCGCTCTCACCATGCGTCCAACCTGGCAGCAGATAAAGTTCAAACTCTCTCCCAGCGATTTATTCGAGTTAATCAACAGCAAAATCTCTCTGAGGCCTTCAGCCACCTTGCGCCGTTGTTCGATTTCACGCGTCCTTTCCGCCACCTGCAATGCCAGCCGGCGGTTGCGCAAGTTAATCTCTCTAACCCGCATCTGATACCCCGCGAAAATAATCCCTGCCGCCGCCAATACCGCCGCCCATTGAAACCAGGCCCGCTGCCAGATCGGTGGAACAACGGTGATCTTCAGGGCAATCCCTTCCTCATTCCAGACGCCATCGTTATTGGAGCCTTTAATCCGCAGCGTATAATCCCCGCCAGGTAAATTAGTGTACCGGCCCGATCGGTTTGTCCCTGCATAAATCCAGCCTTTATCAAAATTTTCCAGCTTATAGGCATACTGGTTTTTCTCCGGCTGAATATAACTCAAAGCAGCAAAACTGAATTCAAAAAAATTATTGGGCCAGTGCAGGTTGATCTGATCAACAAAACCAACGGCGACTTTCGTCTCCATGGGTTCGTTACCCTGCGTCAGAGAAGTCAGAACAACAGGCGGAATGTAAGGATTATCCTTGATCTTTTCAGGCCGAAATGCGTTTAACCCATTGATGCCGCCAAAGAACATCTCTCCGCTGCTGCTTCCAAAATACGCCCCTTTGTTGAACTGGTTGCTTTGCAGCCCGTCTTGCCGATTAAAATTCTTGAACGTTTCCCGTCGAGGGTCAAAACGGGTTATCCCGTTGCTGAGGCTCATCCACAAATAACCCTGCTCGTCTTCGACGATTCCACAAATCACATCACTGGGCAAACCATCTCGTTCACGATAATGAATGAACCCCGCAGTGGCGCGGTCATATTTATTCAATCCACCCATCGTACCAACCCAAATCGTCCCCGTTCTGCTCTGAAAAATCGCTGTCACAGTATTATCGCTCAGGCTGTCAGCTTCCTTCGAATCATAAGTGAAACGCAGAAACCTTCCTGTCGAACGATCATAACGATTTAATCCCTGAACAGAGGTGCCAACCCATAAAAAACCGGTTCTGTCCTGATAAACAGCCGTGATGTATTTGCTGTTGATGCTGTATGGATTACGCGATTCAGGAACAAACATGACCGCCTGATTCGTTTCCACATCCAGGTAAATCAGGCCATAACCATCAGTTCCCAGCCAGAGAATTCCATCCGAATCCTGGCAGATTGCAGTGATTGACACATTTTTTAAATTGAGCAGGTTCCCCCGTTCGCTGGCAACGATCACTTCATACGGGAAAATTCGGTCAAATTTATCATTGTACCGGTTCAAACCGTTCTCCGTTCCGATCCATATCTGCCCTTGCTTATCCTGAAACATCGCGTTCACATGATCGCTGCTTAATGAATAGGGATTCTTGGGATTGTTGTTGTAATGGACAACATATCCGCTTTTACGGTCAATCCGGTTAACACCGCCAACCGTACCGACCCACAAATACCCCCTGGCATCTTCCAGAATAGCAGTCACATTATCATTGCTGATCGTATGGGTGTCATCCGGCTTATGATGATAATGGGTAAAACCTTGCCGCATCAGGTTAAATTGATTGATCCCCCCGCCATAAGTCGCCAGCCAATATACCCCCGAACGGTCTCGGTGAATATCGTAAACAGTCGGACTGCTCAACGCCTCCGCGTCATCGGGGTTATCAGGATTGAAATCATAATGGGTGAACGACTCACTCTGCGGCCAGAACAAATCCAGGCCCTCCTCCGTCCCAATCCACAAGGCCCCCGATGGGTCTTTTTCGATATCCCAGACGATATTACTGCTGATACTGTTGGGATCACCCGAAACGGCGCGAAATTGCTCAAACCGCTCACGCTTCAGGTCAAACCGCAGTAAACCGCTCCCATAGGTCGTCATCCATAACGAGCCATTGTCATCTGCCATCATTGCCTGATAGGCCGTGCGCCACAACTGTTTCTTTTCCTTCTGCACAAATAGATGGCGCTGAAATTTTCCACTGGCCAGGTCGAGTTTATCCAGACTGTTTTCCGTCGCAATCCACAACACGCCGTTTGCATCTTCAAAAACGCCCCCCACATTATTTGAACTTAAACTCTCAGCATTGTTCGGATCGTTTCGATAATGAATGAATCTTTCATTTACCCGGTCAAAGTGATCGAGTCCGCCCCCCCAGGTTCCAATCCATAATTCACCGCGTGAGTCTTCGAATATCTCCCCTACATGATCATGGGCAAGGCTGTCAGCCTTCGTAGAATTATAAGAATACCGCTTGAAACGCTCGCTTACCCTGTTAAATAAATTCAATCCCTTATCAGTGCCGATCCATAAATCTCCCCGGCTGTCCTCAAATATTTCCCATATCGTGTTACTGCTGATGCTCTCCGGGTTGAGCGGATCGTAACGGTACTGGGTGAACCTGTAACCATCGAAACGGTTGAGGCCATCTGCTGTACCCGCCCAAATATACCCCTGGCTGTCCTCAAATATCCGGTAAACAACGCTATGCGAAAGGCCCTCATTTAAAGAAAGCCGCCTGAACTGGAGACGCAGTTCAGAGCCTGCCAGCCCAGGCGATAATATAGGCTGAAAGGCAATCGCCTCCGAGGCATCCGGTCTCGCCGCTGTTTTTTGCGCTTGCTGGCTGGCTGCATTCTGCCCGGCAGTCATCGGCGGCTGGCTGCATGCAGCCAGCAATAGAACCAACCCAAAGAAAATGATTCTATTCGCTCGCCTGCCAGAGATAAAACTCATCTAAATACCAACCCGGGCCACCGCCTGAAGCTATTCAACTTCAATTCAGATAACAACTTTATGCCAGCAAATTCACTGTTACTGCGAGGCCTGAAAAGCCGAAGCCATCTCTTTCAGATCGAGATCACTAGCAATGGCTATCTAACCAGGAAACCATATAACCAATGACAAGCTGCTGATCAGTTTCGTTATGAATTTCATGATACATGCCATCCCACAATTTAAGGGTGACATTTTTACCGGCATTCCTGGCAAATTCCTGGCTGGCTTTCGCCGAGCAAATCGGGTCATCCGTCCCGTGCATAAGCAGCAGAGGCAGCGTCCATTCAGCCGCATGCTCAATCGCCCATTTGCCCGGTTTGTAAAAACTCATCAATAACCGGGGCGTGATCTTGCTGTGAACCAGCGGATCACTGACATACGCATCAATGACCTTTTGTTCGTGAGAAAGCCCTTTAACATCCAGCCCCGAATCCATGGCCAGGCCGGGCGCCAGCACATCCAGAATGTAAGCCAGGGTCATCTTCACTGGCGGCGGAGCGAACGCCAGCTCCAATTCGGGGCCGGTCGCCACAACCCCGGCAAGCCTGGGCTGGCGGCGCAGCGCATAGTTAATAACCAGATTGCCGCCCAGGCTGTGTCCGTAAAGAAAACACGGCTTTCCCGGATAACGTTTCTCCGCTTCTTCTAAATGATGGGCAATATCGTTGTAAAGGTGTTCCTTCGACGGTGTATGCCCCCGCGCTCCGCCCGATTTGCCATGCCCGCGCAGATCGAACGATAACAGGGCATAGCGGGCGTCAGTCAAGGCCTTTGCCACGTGAACATAGCGGCCGCCGTGCTCCCCGATTCCATGCACCAGGCACACCACGGCTTTCACTTCCCCGGCTGGCAGCCAGCCCTGGGCATAGATAGGCAGATTATCTTCCGTTGTCCAGTTATATTCAATATGCTCCATCTCCGTTTTCTCCTTGGCGTATTCGCCTTTGAATAAGTGATTGAATAAACCCGCTATGGCTCCGGCAAAATCTCAATCCAAATCGATGACGAATTTGCCATCCTTATACAAAACCTCGCCGTCAACTTCGATCTTCCCACCCTGGCGCATATCGCAGATCATATCCCAGTGAATGGCCGATTCGTTCTTGCTGCCCGATTCCGGGTATCCAAGCCCTACCGCCATGTGAAAGCTGCCGCCGATTTTCTCATCGAACAGAATCTGCCGGGTGAACTTCTGGATACCCTCATTCGTTCCGATAGCAAATTCGCCCACGTAGCGTGAACCCTCATCGGTATCCAACATCTTAAGCAGAAAATCCTCGTTCTTTTCAGCCGACGCCCTGACAACTTTGCCCTTTTCGAACCCCAGGCGAATCCCGGAAACCTCACGCCCGCCCTCAATTGCCGGATATGAGAATTTAACATATCCTTCCACACTGTCTTCCACCGGCCCGCAGAAAACCTCGCCATCCGGCACATTCTCGTGACAATCGCAATTGATAAAACTTCGTCCCTTGATACTTAATCGCAAATCCGTCTCTGGCGCGGTGACGTGTACATTTTCCTTCCCCTTCAACCACTCGACAACCTTTTGTTGCCGGGCCGAAAAACGTTTCCAGTATCCAACGGGGTCATCCATATCCGGCATAATCGCGTTGTAAACAAAATCCTCATATTCCGCCAGGCTCATCTCAGCGTCCTGGGCGTAAGCGTTCGTGGGGAAGAGTGATAACGTCCAGCGCAGTGAACCATCGGCCGCTCTGGCCATAAACCGCTTCGATAAATCGGTGCGGGCGCGCTCATACAACACCTGCTTCTGCGGATCAACGCCGCTCAATGCCTTCGTATTGACATCGCTCAAAATATGGATAAACACATCATACGTATCCGTCGTCAGATCGTCGATTCCCGACACATGCTGAATCTGCTCGTCAGAGGCATAGCGGTAAAACAGGCTCCTGGCGTCCGGCAATTCAACCTCCAATTCCGGAAAACCGCCCGCTTTTAGCACAGCGATGTAAATTTCCCGCAGGAGCGGCTCGCTTACCGTACTCCCGTGAATAATTGTTTTATCGCCCGGCTTGACGGCGACAGAATAATTAACCAGCAAATCTGCCAGTTTGGTAATTCGAGGATCGGTCATTTATGTCATCTCCATAACTTTTTATGTGAACAATCAAAACGTTTCAGTGACTTTGGTCAAACCCCGCGGATTGTCCGGGTCGAAACCTTTCTCACGCGCCAGAATCATGCCAAACATCTGTCCGGGCAGCACCGCCAGCATGGGCGTCAGCCATTCAGGAACATCGCCTGGCAGCGGAAAACCCAGTTGCGCCTGGTGCAAGAGATCATGCTGGTCTGAAATCACCAGTTGCTCCGCCCCCATATCCTTAAGCTGGCTGAACAACGAACGCATATCTTCAGATACCCCGCCTCCTGGCGCAATTGACAGAACCGGAACACCGGAATGGACCATGCGAATCGGGCCGTGCCTGAAATCAGCAGACGAATAAGGCACCGTCACCACTCCGGTCAATTCTTTCACCTTCAAGGAAATTTCAAAAGCCGTGGAATAATTGAAACCGCGCCCGATGATGGCGCACTGCTCTACAAAACGGTAACGCTCCACGTGCGCCATTCCAGGCTCCACCAGCACGAACGTTTTGCGCATCAAATCGGGTACGCGCTGCAACCATTCCAGGCGTTCTTCATCCCCTTCCATCTGGCACGAAAGCAGCGCCATCGCCGCCAAAGAAGCCGTGTAGGTCTTTGTCGCCGCCACTGCCTTCTCCACTCCGGCATGCAGGCAGATGTGGTTATCAGAAGCCTTCGCCAGCGGCGAATCGGGATTATTGGTAATCGCCAGCGTCGGGCGTCCCTGGCGCTTTCCTTCCGCCAAAACCGAAACGATATCGGGCGATTGCCCCGATTGGGATATCCCGATCACCAGCGCCCTTGCCAGGCTGGGCGGTTTTTCATATAACGTGAACAACGACGGCGTCGCCAGCGCAACCGGCAGATGGTTATACGCGCCAAACAAATACTGCGCATAACGCGCCGCATTATCCGATGTCCCCCTCGCCGCGATCATCACGTAATCAAAGGCCCCCTTGAACTTCGAAACCATCTCGCCAACCCTCCGTTTTTCCTCCAGCAGCATTTGCTTAATAACAGCCGGTTGTTCGTGGATTTCATTTTCAAGGTATAAAGTGGGCATCTTTGCCTCCGTGGATGAATTTTTTACGCTAATATTCTACACCCAAAATGATTCATTCTGTGCCATTTTTGCTTTATAATTATGCCCATACGATGGCTATTCCATTCCTGAAAACCTTGCTGTCTATACTGGTCTGGTGGGTCTGGATCTTCGCCGCAATCAGCGGGCTTGGATTATTATTCCGTCGAATTTTCGGGCTCAAAACAATCACCGCAAACGACTGGCTGAATAGCTTCTGGTCAGGGTGGGCAATTGCCATTGTTTTCCTGCAGCTCTGGCATCTCTGGTCAAAAATTGATCTGACCGCTCTCGTCCTCATTTCACTTGCCGGCGCCCTTGGTTTATTCTGCAACAGGGCAAACCTGTGGAATTTAATCCGGCGCATTCTTAAAAACAAACTTCTTTCACTTGCTTTTCTGTCCTTGTTTGCACTCTGGTTATCAGACCTGGCAATCGGCCCCATTCAGAACACCGATACCGGCCTCTATCACCTGCAAAATACGATGTGGGCGTCTGCCTATCCGATCATTCCCGGCCTGGGAAACCTCCACCTCCGCTTTGGATACAACTCATCTTACTTCCTTTATACCGCCCTGCTTAATGTTGGCCCGTGGACGGGGCAGCCCCACCACCTGGCTAACGGATTATTCCTGCTTGTCCTCGCTGTTCAAATTCTGTTGAGCTTTTCAGCGCTAACGACGGACAGTAACAGGTCTCCGCGCATTGATCACTTCTTCAGGTGTTTGCTGCTGGCTCCCGTGATCACCCAGATATTAGGAGAAAACCTGACCAGCCTTTCGCCAGACCTGCCCCTTTACGTACTTGGGATCGTTATCGCCTCAGAATTATTGCGCTTCATAGTTCAGCAAAATGATTCAATCAGCGAAGAGCGCTTTAGTCTCGTTTTCATCACCCTGCTGGCCAGCGCCGGGATAGCCATCAAGATCAGTTTTTCTGTTTTCGCGGCAACGGCTTTCCTGATCGCCCTGAGCATCTGGTTCCATCGCAACCAGACAAAAAATGCAGGAGAAATCCGCAAAACCCTTGCCTGGGTCGGCCTGTGCGGTGCGCTCCTGCTCGGCCCCTGGGCGCTGCGCGGCGTCATTTCCACCGGTTATCTGGCGTTTCCCATCCAACAAATTTCCTTCCCGGTCGCCTGGCGGACGCCATCTTCGATCGTTGTGTACGAAGCGAACGCCATTCGCGCCTACGCCCGCAAACCGGTCATCCAGCGCAGCGATAAAGTCCTCGGCACCTGGACCTGGCTGCAGCCCTGGTTTGATGAGCTTTCGTCCGAAGTGCGCCGGCCGCTGCAAATGGCCTTCATCGCTCTGGCAATCCTCGCATTTTCGCCGCGCCTGAAGCCGCAAAAAGACCGAAAAAACCATACCTGGCTATTCCTCCTGCCCGCTTTGATCGGAGTGGGCTTCTGGTTTCTGAGCGCACCGGCCTACCGCTTTGCCGGCGCCATGTTCTGGATCATTGCCGCCGGCCTTCTCGCCCTGGCTTTCGACCAGCTCGGCTTCCTGAGTCGCCTGCTCGGAACGAAAATAAGCCTTACCTTTTGTCTGATCTTTTTTCTCTTTGTATCGCCTTTTCAGAACCCGATTTTTATGGGGCCTTATGATGACACAACCGTCTTATACCCTGTCCCTCATCCTGACTATGAAACGAAATATACAGACAGCGGCATCGAAATTCATATCACCAACGAACGCGACCAGTGCTGGGATATTCCCCTCCCATGCACGCCTTACTTCTACAAAAATTTGAACCTCTTAAAACCGGGCGATCTCAGCAGCGGTTTTTGGCTGGCGCCAGACACAAAAGCACTCGAGTATTAATTGATGAATATTCTTATCCACCCAATGACCATTCAGGATTACGATGAGGTTTACGCCCTCTGGGAAAAAACCCCCGGAATCGGCCTGAGCGACGCCGATTCCCGTTCAGGCATCCAAAAATATCTTGAACACAATCCGGGGTTCAGCTTCGTGGCCAGAGATGGCAGTCAATTAATCGGCGCCATCCTCTGCGGGCACGATTCGCGGCGCGGTTATCTTCACCACCTGGCCGTTTCACCCGATTACCGTAACCTTGGCGTTGGCCGTCAACTTGCTGAAAAATGTCTGGCAGCCCTGGCAAAAGTCGGGATTCAAAAATGCCATATCTTCGTTTTCGAAACCAACCAAAACGCCCGCCAATTTTGGAACTGCATTGGCTGGAAAACACGTTCCGATATTGTTTTAATGTCGAAAGATATACCGAACCAGGATTGAAAATGCTATAATCATAACAATCATGATGACCAGGTTATTTTTCAGGTTTATCGGTAAATGATACGGAGCATGGCATGAAAAAATTTAAAGTTGCTGTCCTCGCCAACTTGAAAAAAAATGCGCCCCGCTGGGAAGGGATGCCCCCTGATCAATGGGACGATCTCGACTCAGAGAAAACCATCAACACCATTGTTGATGTAATCCGTTCAGCAGGCCATATCTGCGAATTTCTCGAAGGAGATGTTACATTCTTCGATGCTGTCCGAAAATTCAAACCGGATATTTGCTTCAACCTGTGCGAAGGCCATTTTGGCGATGCCCGTGAAGCGCAAATACCCGCCATGCTCGAAATGCTGCGCATCCCCTATACTGGCTCAAAGGTGCTCACCCTTGCTCTCGCGTTAGACAAACCGATGACCAAACGCATCTTGCGCTGGCATGAACTGCCAACGCCCGATTTTCAAACCTTTGAACGCGCCGACGAACCGCTTGATCCATCGCTGCAATTCCCGTTATTCGTCAAGCCCAGCCGCGAAGGAACCGGCATGGGCATCAGCGCTCATTCAATTGTGCATAACGAACAGGAGATGCGCGACCAGGTCAAATTTCTTCTGGACAAATACAAACAAACCATCCTGGTTGAGGAATTCATCGAAGGCCGCGAAGTTACTGTTGGGCTGGTGGGCAACCTCTCAAAACCAGCCGCGCGCCGCCTGCCCCACAACCTCAATGCAAGCCGCATCCAGGAAGGGTTGCATTTCTTCCCTCCGATGGAAGTGGATCTCAATCCTTACCTTGAAACCGACGTCGTTTACAGTAACCGCCTGAAAGTGGAACTGCCGGATAAATTAACCTATCGCTGCCCCGCTCCCCTCGATCAGGACCTGGTCAACCAGTTGAACTGGCTGACGGCTGCCGTCTTTCGCGTCACCGGCGCTCTGGATATATCGCGCGTCGACTTTCGCCTCAACAACAAAGAAAACTGGAAACCCTACATTCTGGAAACCAACCCCCTTCCCGGTCTTTCTCCCGGAATCTCCGATATCGTCATCGAAGCCGAAGCCGAAGGTATTCATCACCCTGAACTGGTCTTATCCATTCTCGAAACCGCCTTACTGCGTTATGATATGATATAACAACACAGTCAAATATTTTGGTTTTACCCAAAGGAGAAAATAAAGTGGTAGAAGACAGAAGACAACTCAAACGACGGCATTTGATATTTTACCTGCGGGTTTTCGACATCAAGACAAACAAACTCCTCGGTCATCTTGTCGATATCACTCCCCAGGGAGTTATGTTAATCAGCGAAAAAACAATCCCGCTGAACACCGATTTTGATCTAAAAATGGCCCTTCCCTCTAAATCGGGACAGATGCACGCCTTCAACTTTAAAGCCCGAAGCCTGTGGTGCGACAAGGACATAAATCCCGATTTCTATGATACCGGTTTTCAACTGATCGATATCGATCAGGAAGACAGAAAAATTATCGAAGACTTGATCGAAGACTTCGGCTTTCGTGATTGATCGCTGCTGATTTCTGGTAAGCTCGCCGGGGGTTCTTTGCGCGGCATTTGAATAAACGAAAAGCAACCGGGAAATCTTTATAACCTGGCTGTTTTGAGTGTTTGAGTGGCCCAATCCAACGTCAATCTGATCTCTCTACGCGGACGTCAGACGTCCGCAGAAATTTTCTCTCAAGGTGACATGCAACGCTTACACATCAGAGGATTGGTACAAATCTCCCGCCAGGTGCAACAAAAAATCGCTGACGGATTAGCATCAGATGATGCGCAACACGTCCAGCGTTTTGTGCAAGATACCCTCCATCAGGTGGATGCCCTCTGCCAGAAATACGCCACCACACCCGATCAACTTCCCACCCCCACCGCAAAAGCCTACCAGTATCTCAAGAGCATCGACTGGCAAACGCTCCCGCCAGTTTCTCCCCCCAAGAAGCCGTCCCCGGCCAATCGTCATTCCCCACCCGCTGCTTCAACCACCGGGGCGCGTCAGTCAAAAAAACGAACGGTTTATCGTTCGCGTAGTTTACTGGCCGAATGTCAGCAAATCCAGCTTGATATTGAAACGCTCTCCAGGGGCATCAGCGGCGGTCACCGTGAAGCGCTGCTCGAAAAACTGCCTGAATTTGTCGCCCTTCATGCGCAGATTCAATCCGCCGTCAAATCCTTTGAAACCTCTCTCAAACGCAAAAAAATTACTCCCCAACAGTTAACCCTTCAAAGCCAGCGCGCCTATCGCTGGCTCAAATCTTTGAGCAAAGTCGAAACATTGATGGACCATTTGCAGACGGTTAAAACAGCCCTCAAAATTGCCAAAGAATGGGATATCTCAGCCAATCGCTTGTTTAAACCCGGCGCAAATCGAATCCATTTTATGTTGAGCCCCACGGCAGCTCTCATTCGCAGCCAAAAAAAAGGCAGCGAGTTCTGGATCACCGTCTCTGAGGGTTTTCGCGCCGCGCCGCTCGAAATCATCCGCCCTCTGGTGAGATCCGTCTTCGTCCCCCAGGCAAAAGAAGACCTCGCCAAAATAAAAGCCTACAGCCGCTCCGACTCGTTCAAGCGTATTCTCATGGAACTCGAACCGGTCCACGATGCCCAGGGTAATTACTTCAATCTCGAGGATATTTTTGCCCGCGTCAATAGCCGCTATTTCGCCAACCAACTGCAAAAACCGCGCCTGCGCTGGAACGAGCGTTTGACCCTGCGAAAATTAGCCCACTATGAACTGAGTACGGATACCATCATGGTCAGCCGTTCATTTGACCAGCCGGATACCCCGGTACAGATACTGGAATTTCTCATGTATCACGAGATGCTGCATAAACATCTGGGAGTTAAAACCACCAACGGACGCAGCTATGCGCACAGCAAACGCTTCAAGGATGCGGAACAGCGTTTTGAAAACTATGCCGAAGTTCAGACGCTCATTCAGGAACACCTGAAAAAAATCAAACGCCTCAAACGCTAACCTTTTCCCTCTTTTTCCCTCTCTTTTTCTTTGGCCTTCTCTTCCTCTTCGGCCTCGATTACTTTTAACACATCCACTGCATTCCGCAAAAAATCCTCAAACCAGTCTCTGATCTCGGCGGCGCGCTCTTTGGCGTCGTTATCCTCCCCTTCGATGGTCGGATAATGGCGCAGCAGGCTTTCCCGCTTCGCCCGCGCCGACCTCGAATCGTAATTTTCCGGTAAAAATAGCCCCCGTAATGTCGTCGATTCTTCAAACATCGTAATAATCATGTGCGCCAGTCGCAGCAGATCAGGTAAATTTTTCGCTTCAGACGCCAGAGCAGGGATATCTTTCATCTTCAACAACGTTCGCGAGAGCGCCTGGCGTCGATCAGTTCCCATATCCCCCAATACATGACTGGGATTGCGCGCCAGATAATTACCCAGAATCACCGCATGCGTCACCATCATTTCGGCGTCTTTAAACCGCCCGGCCGGTAAATCTTCGTTTTTAATCTTTTTTATCCGCTTGTTCAGGTCGCTTTTGCCTGTCTGATACTGTTCCAAACGCGGCAAATGTCCAAGACCGTAAACCATCATATTGGCCCAATAATAGGGATGTTCCCACCCCTTGCGTCCGCTGACCGCCCGAGTTGCTTCGCGCAAGGCTTCAACCGGCGGGTTGCCGGCTGCCACACCGGCATAAAACACCTCGTTGGCCACCTGCTTTGAGGTGTTATTCACCGTCCATAAATTGGCTGCAACCACAGGCGCGCCGGCGCAAAACGGTGATTGCACCAACACCATCATTTCATTAACATGCCGCATATTCCAGCGCGTTGTCAACGCAGATCCCAGCGTCACCAGGCGCGTTTGGTTGAAATGCAGCTCATTCAATATCCGCTGAACAGTCAGCCAGCCCCCCATACGCAGCCCCATCCGCTCCTGCCAGTTCTGTTCATACCACGCTTCTGTCCCAAAATGAATAATCTCCTGGCCTGTTGTCTGGCGGGTAAATTCTTCCGGCGTCGCCCGCTCATCGCTCAGAGTCACCGCCTGCGGGAAATAATGCACCACGCTCTTGATCTCTTCGACGGCGTTGGATACGAAATGCTCCCCTGTTGGGTCGCCCGAATAAGCGACAGCTAAGAGCTTCTTCGGCGGCGTTTGAAAACTGGCCTTGCTCCGCCGGCGCTGTTCGACCAGCATATTCAACACGCTCAAATTGGGCGCAAACAGAACCGCATATTCCTGCAACAGGTAACTCTTTTCAGCCTGATTGCGCGCTGCAATCAACGGCAGCCGGTTCATCTCGCCGTACGGCGCGAGAAATACCACGCCCCCGCGGGGAGGAAAATAAGCTTTCAGGGGAACGATCAGAGCTTCATACCACTCATCGATGACATCCAGATATCGCGCACATTGCCCTGCCGGGTAAACAACATCCTCCACCCAGTTAATGCTTTCGCGCATCAAACGATCGTGCGCCCGCGGCAGCGGAAGATAATTCACCTCGTTTTGCGTAACCACAAACGCCCCCCAGCCTTCTTTGTGCCGGTAATACTCAACCAGCGGCGCTCCCAGAATAGCTGATAATTTCTTCGCCTGCCCGATCGTAATGCTGTGAGGCTGCTGAGTGGCTGATACAGAAGGCGAACGCATGGCAATTCGTTCACGCAGTATTCTCTTCTCGTATGCCAAGCTTTCCAGCCGTCGGATGACCTCGCTCGTTTTCTCGGCATTGCCGCAGACTTCTTTGCTGCCCAGGTAAACCTGATAATGGTCAATCTGCTGGTTGATTTCCTGTAACTGAATCAAGGCTTCCTGCAGCAGGTTATCATCTTTACTCGTTGCTACGTATCCAGCGCTGTCGAGCAGATCAATCAACGGGCGTCCTTTAGCTATCGTGGCATAGGCCAGGGCAGCCTCCATATCTCCCTCTCGCAGGCAGCAGGATACCAGACGCGCATACAAATCGTTATTCTGCTCTTGAAATTCCGGCCACTCAATGCCGATCAGAATATTGCCCTGCATGGCATTCAGCGCATCATGAGCCAACACCAGCGCTTCGCGTGCTTCGTGATAGCGCCCCTGATCGAAGAACAGGCGGCCAAGTTGATATGCGCTGAGCAAACATTTCTGCGGCATAAAACGGGGTGTGCGCACAGTCAACGCCGCCCGGTAATAATCCACCACAATATCGACATTCTGCGCCCGCTGGCCGCGCAGCCGTAATTCGTATGACAACGCCAGATTATTCTGCGTCGTCGCCCATTCGTCAGGAAAAATCTCTTTCTTAAATACCTCCAGCGCCCGCGTAAAGTAAGTGATCGACTTTTCAATATTGCCTGCCTGCCCGGCCAGGCTGCCGTCAGCAAAGATCAACCCTAAATTATTCTGTATCTTCGCCCACTCTACCGGATAATCGCGCCGGTTATAGATCTCGAACGCCATCACATAATGCTCAATGGCCAGCCCCAGGTTGGTGACGCGCTGCACCCGCATCTGAGTATAGATATCGGCCAGATGAATATGCGTGTTGGCATACTCAACCGGGAAAGCCTGCTTCGTGTAAACAGACAATCCCTGTTCGCAATAGCGAATAGCTTCGACCAGGTTATCCGAATAAGTCCCCTTAACCCGTTTTTGATACGTATTCGCCAGGTTGATTTGAATCCCCGCCCAGACAAGCGGATAAGCCTGCGCCGTATAAACCTCGCAGGCGTGGGTGTAATACTCAATCGCCGCCTCCACATTCTTGCCGCGCTCGCCCCGCATCCGCGCCATGCACGCTTCAGCCAACAGCACTTGCAAACTCGCCCACATTCTGGAATTTGCTTCACGCGTGTACACCTGAAGCGCCTGCTCAAAACAGAGAAACGCCTGTTCGATGTTCTCGCCGCGTTCTCCTGAGAGATTGTTCAGATAGCAAATACCCAATTCAATCTGCAGGTCTGCCCATTTTTCTGGCGAAGCAGCCTGTGTATATCGCTGCAAGGCTGCCTGGCACAGGCTGATCTTGCGCGGAATGTCTTCTATGCGAGTTAATTTTTTAATTTCGTCAAAAACGTTCGGCTGCAATTCTTCAACCATACTCTAAATTATATCCAATTGCCGCATGCCACGATAGCGATTCGCGCTCTGGAACAGCAGCCTTCATGCAATAATCATTTGCCCCCCAGAAACTGCCTCCTCAAAAATCCGTTTTCCTTACTGCAATCCAGACCTCTGTATGGACCTTTTTTGTATACTGACATCCAGACGGATAAACTTCAATATCCGGTAACTCCGCATACGTATAGCCGGACGCCGGAAGCCATTCCGTAAAGAACCGTCTGAATATCGTCTGGATCGAATCAGGTAATGAGCCATAACAGTCAAAGATCACCCACGTGGCTGCCGGTATTTCATAAACAGAAAGGTTCTTCGCTGCATCCTTATCCGTCGCCGCTGCAATATAATAATAAATCTCAGCCGGGTTTTGATAAACAGAGACGCCCAGAATCCCGCCCGGCGCCTGGTTGTTCAATCGGCATATTTGCGAGAAGACTCTGGCATGCAGAGTGGCTTTCCAGAATCTGGGCACGATCTCAAAATTCCGTTCAATATCCTCATACAGGGCAGTTCGCACGCCAGCGATTCGAATGGGACCCTTCTTTTCAACCCGGTAACGCATGGTTTCGCCCCCCCTGACGGTGATTGAAAAGCTGATACGCGGGTAAGCGTTTAAGGGCGTCCCCTCAACCCGCGCCGCCGTCGGCGCAACCCCATGCACACTTTGAAATGCACGATTGAACGACGCCGCGGATGGATACCCATATTTCGACCCCACATCCATCACCCTGATATCGCTGGTCTGCAATTCAAAAGCTGCCAGGGTCATCCGCCTGCGTCGAATATATTCAGAAAGCGTAATATCGGCAACGTAAGAGAACATCCGCTGGAAATAATACGGCGAACAACAGGCAATTTTTGCCGCTTTTTCATAAGAAACATCCCCGGCCAGGTTATCCTCTATATAATCAATGGCCTGACTCAACCGACTTAACCATTCCATTCCATCACCTCAACGCGGTTGAGTTTAGCACAATAAAAAATAAACGGCTACCCTTTAGTTTAGTCATCTGTTGACGTTTCTATTTTCACAGGATATGCGCTATAATCCTTCAAATTACCATTCTTGCAGGAGACTCTATGGTTAAACGTTTATCCGTGATTGACGTGGATCGCTGCGTGGGGTGCCAGTCGTGCATGTTCGCCTGCGCCCGGCGCGCCGGCAGCGGCGGGCTGGAAGGCGCCAGCCTGCTGGTGCGCTCCGAAGGCGGCATCCGTAAAGGTTTCATCGTCTCCGTCTGCCGGGCATGTTCCGATCCTCCCTGCGCCCGCGTTTGCCCGACCGAAGCGCTCATCCCGCGTGAAGGCGGCGGCGTTCACCGTAAGCCCGATTTATGTATCGGCTGCCGCAACTGCGTCGAAGCCTGTCCCTTCAAAGCCGTCTTTTGGGACGACGAACAAAACAAACCCATCATTTGTGTTTATTGCGGCATCTGCGCCGATTACTGCCCCTACGGCGTGCTGGCGCATGAGGAGGTGCAGCGATGAGTCAACATCTCTCCCAATCAGAACCGCTTTCTCGCGTCCTGTATCTTGATTTGAGCCGCCTGCGCTACTGGGTGCAGGAACGCCCGGATATCTTCGACCCCGGCATGGGCGGCGCCGGCGCCGCCATTCGCTTGCTGGAAGAAGAATGCCCGCCCGGCGCTGACCCGCTCGGCCCCGATAACCCGATCATTTTCGCCGTCGGCCCGCTGGTCGGTTTTTACCCTCTGGCCTCGAAAACCATTGCCATGTTCAAATCGCCCCACACCGGCAATCTGGGCGAATCGCATGCCGGAGGACGCAGCGCAGTTGCCATCCGTATGGCCGGCTACGGAGCAATTGTGATCCGCGGGCGCAGTAATCTGCCGGTCTATGTGGTTATCGATGAAGATAAAATCTATTTCAAAGACGCCTCAGCCCTGTGGGGAATGCGCAGCAGTTACGCCGTCGGCGCCGTAGTCAGAACACAGACCAGCGGCAGCGGTATGCGCTCGATCATGCGCATCGGCCGCGCCGGCGAGCAGCAGATCAGCTACGCCAGCGTGATCACCGAAACCTACCGTCACTTTGGCCGCCTTGGATTGGGAGCGGTTTTTGGCAGCAAGAACCTCAAAGCCCTAGTCATCAGCGGAAAACGCAGCCTGCCCGCCGCCGATAAAAAAGCCTACCGCGCCGTTTATGACGAAATATACAAAGCCGCCACAGAATCTGAGTTGATGAAAAAATACCACCAGTTGGGCACTTCGGTCAACGTGGAGCCGCTCAACGCCATCGGCGCTTTGCCTACACGCAACCTGCAAAGCGGACGCTTCGACGGCGCTCAGAACATCTCTGGCGAGAACCTCGCCGCCAATTTCCTCGGCCGGCGCATCGCCTGCGCCCATTGCCCCGTAGCCTGCATTCACCTGGCCGCCCTGCGCATCCCCTACCCCAACGACCCTTACTTCTACAAGACCATCATGGTCGGCTACGACCACGAACTGATCTTCTCCCTGGGCAGCATGCTGGGCGTCAGCGACATTTCAGGCATGCTGCGTCTCATCGACGAAGCCGAAATCCACGGCCTCGACGCCATGAGCCTCGGCGTCTCCCTGGCCTGGGCTACCGAGGCCCTTGCCAGAGGATTAATCACCGCCGCCGAAACTGACGGCGTAGCCCTGGCTTTCGGAAACGCCGAGGCTTACATCCAGGCGACCCGGAGAATCATCTCTCGCCCCAACGATTTTTACAAACACCTGGGCAAGGGAGTCGCCCATGCTGCCGGCGTTTACGGCGGGGCCGAATTTGCCCTCGCCTTCGGCGGCAACGAGATGCCGGGTTACCATACCGGCCCGGCCTGCCACCTGGGCTATCTGACCGGCGGACGCCACAGCCACCTCGACAGCGCCGGATACAGCCTGGATCAGAAAATGCTCAAGCTACCCGAAAAAATGCTCCCGCCCGGCGAGATCGCCGCCGCCCTGCTGGAGGAAGAGCGCTGGCGTCAGGTTCTCACCAGCCTCACAATCTGCCTCTTCGCCCGCAACATCTACACCCCCGATCTGGCAGCAAGAGCATTGGCTGCCGCTGGCTTCGATTGGAACGTTGACGACTTAACCCATCTGGGCATTGATACCCTGCGCCGTAAACAGGCTTTCAAAGCTCGCGAGGGTTTCGACCTGGCTTCTGCCCCCTTGCCAGCGCGCATCTTTGAAACGCCTGCCCCAACCGCTCCGTTCGACGAGGCCTTCATGCGGCAGGTAATTGAACAATTCACCAACCTCAGCCACGCAGATTGATTCACCCTCGGCGGCCTCGGCAAACAATCAAATGCCAACAATCCATTTATAATAAAGCACATGTCACTCAACGCATTCAAACTAAAAGTATTCCGCTCCTATTTCAAAATCTCTTCAAAACCGCTCGCTTTCCTCATCGCCGCAGGATGCGCGCTGCTGGTAATTTCTATTTTTGCCGTTGCTATGGCAACAGATGGCAGCGACGGCAAAACGCGCGAAATGGCCGCCTTCGTAATCAGCTTTGTTGCCCTGCCAGTCAGCGGGACTCTGGCAGCAATCGCTGCCTGGCGGGAAAAGAATCACCCCGTCAGCGTCCTCATCTGGTTGATAGCCTTCATGCTTTGGCTGGCAGCAACACTGCTCGGCGGAACGACGATGGCGAAAGACCCCGACGTCGGGCCGAAAAGCGCCCTGCTTTCGGGGATCGTCTTCTGCGGTCCTGAATTGGCCTTTCTACTCGGCATGATGATCTATCGCCTGACCAGAGCCATCCCTGATATGCGCCTGACGATAAAACTGGCGCGCCAGCAAACGATGGCAGCCCTGCTGGGATTCTGCGGCGTAGTCCCCTATACGCAAATCGCCGCTTCGTTTGAGATCCCTGAAGAAAATGTTGGCGACCTGGTGGAGCAGATGCTGAAGGACGGATTGAATGCAACCAACGACAAAGCCGGCAGCCGGGTATTCAGCCAGGAGCGCTTGAAGCAAATTCAAGATAAATTACCCGGCGTCATTACTGCCCACGGACAAATCACCCTCCCTGATCTCGCCCAGGAACTCGACGTCCCTCTCCCTCTCGTGCGCGATTGGATTTACGAACTGGTCAAAACAGGCAAATTTACCGGTTATATTAACTGGAAAGAAAAAGTCCTCTACTCCGCCGAAGTCGAAACATTGCGCGACCTCAAAAGCTGCCCGCAATGCGGCGGCGATCTGTCTCTGATCGGTAAAGGCGTCATTCACTGCCAGCACTGCGGCGGAGAAATTTTCATATAAATCCTGATATGTTCAAGCATCTCAAAGATCCCTTCAGCGGCCTGTCCCATCTGATCGGCGCCATCCTGTCTCTGGTAGGCGGGCTGGCGCTGGTCATTCCCCTCTATCACCGCGGCGAAATGGTCAAGGCCTATTCCTTCGCCGCTTTTGGCGCCGGCCTGATCTTGCTTTACAGCGCCAGCGCTGCCTATCACTTGGCCATTCTGAACACAAAAGGCAACACCATCCTGCGTCGCATCGACCACATGATGATCTACATCCTCATCGCCGCCACATACACCCCGATCTGCCTGATAGCTTTGCCAAGGGTCTGGGGCTGGAGCCTGTTCGGCGTCATCTGGGCGATGGCCCTTGGCGGCGTCATCCTCACCCTCTTCGTCATCAACAAACCGCGCTGGGCCACCGTGGCAATTTACCTCGTCATGGGCTGGATGGCATTGCTGGCTTTCGTTCCCCTCCTGCAAGCCGTCCCGCCCACCGGCATCTTCTGGATCGTCCTCGGCGGCGCATTTTACTCGCTCGGCGCAATCGTCTATGCCCGCAAACAACCCGACCCTTATCCCGGTGTATTCGGTTTCCACGAAGTGTGGCACCTCTTTGTTATGGCCGGCAGCCTGTGTCACTACCTGGCGATGTTTACCACAATCCAGTATCTATAAATAAATTTAACCTTCCAACACAAACAACCCAAAATGCCATTCACATTCTCTCATCCAGCGGCTTCGGCGCCGCTCGCCAGATACGGGCTCAATTTATCGGCTCTCGTTGTGGGCAGCCTGGCGCCTGATTTTTTGTACTTTTTCCTCATCATCCCCGATTACAAGTACGGTCATACCCTGCCGGGCGTGTTTCTCTTCTGTTTTCCCGCCGGGCTGGCCACCCTCTGGTTGTTTCACGCCATCGTCAAACGTCCACTGGCTTCTCTGCTGCCGGTCGCGACGCAAAAGCGACTTTACCCCTATCTTGGTGATTTCAAATTCGGCCCGCTGCGCCGGTTTTTACAGATCAGCGCATCACTCATGGCAGGGACCCTCACCCATCTGGCCTGGGATTCGTTCACCCACCAGGACGCCTGGCTGGTCCAACAGATTCCATTTTTGAGCAAAAATATCCTGACTGTTATGAATTCTCCAATTAAACTCTACACCATTTTGCAATATGGCAGCAGCCTTCTCGGCGCGCTTCTGCTCGGCTGGTGGATCGTCAAATGGCGCCGGCAGGCGCCGGTTTATCCTCATACAGCCGGCATACAATTGCCCCCCTCAGCAAAACGGCGTTATATCCTGGCGCTCGGGTTAATAAATTGTTTACCTACCCTCCTCTTCGGAGCAGCAAACCTTGTCTTGCTGGTTGATATCGAAACTTTCCGCTTATTTCTCAATCGAATAGCCATCGTAAACATATCGATCCTGTTCACTGAAATTTTCATTTTCAGCCTCTTCTGGCAGATCAAAATAGCCAGAACAAACTAATTGCTCTCCCCTGCAAGAGAATTTATTCTATGATTGGATGGACAACGAAAACCATCAGAACCTGGTTGACCGGATCAGATTCCCGTTACGTGTTCCAGCCGTGCGCCGAACCGTCTAGCCAAAAACCGACTCAAACCAGCCTCTATATCCACGTCCCATTTTGCAAGAGCCTTTGTCCCTATTGCCCGTACTATAAAATCAAATACGATCTCGCCCTCGCTGCCCCCTACGTGCAGGCCCTGCTGAACGAGATTGACCTTTACTACACCCGCTACGGAACTATGACGATCTCTTCGATCTACATCGGCGGCGGTACACCCACCTTACTGGCCGGCGAACTGATACCCGTATTCGAGCGTCTGCGCCAACGCTTTAACATCGCCGGCAATATCTGCATGGAAACCAATCCCTCCGATCTGAAAGCGGAGAAGCTGGCAAAAATGAGCCAGTACCCGGTGAACCTGCTCAGTATTGGCGTGCAGAGTTTTCAGGAAAAGTGGCTGAAATTGATCGGCAGAAAGTACAGCCCCAGCCTTGTAGAAAACACCCTGAAAATACTGGCAAAACACAGCTTCGCTTCCATCAACATCGACCTGATGTTTGCCCTCCCCGGCCAAACGCTGGATGACCTCCGCTTTGACCTGCAAAAAGCAGTGGACAGCGGCGTTGACCAGATCACCGCCTATCCCCTGTTCACCTTTCCTTACTCCACGGTTGGGCGTTACCTGCAACTAAAACAGGTGCAAATGCCCCGCTTAAGAATCCGGCGCGAAATGTACCGTTTCATCCACAATTTTCTCCACGAAAACGGGTACCAGCGCGTTTCTGTATGGGGGTTCAAACGCGGCGACGCCCCGCGTTACTCCTCGGTAACCCGCGACCGTTACCTGGGGTTGGGCCCCGGCGCAGGCTCGCACATGGCCGACGGCTATTACCTGAACACCTTTTCGGTCAATGAATATATCCGCCGCTGCCAGGATAGTGAATTCCCTGTTGCCCTCCACCTGCCTTTCAATGAAGCCATGCAGCACTTTTACTGGCTCTACTGGCGGTTTTACGATACAGTGATCCCCAAAGCTGGACTGGGCATGGCCTCGCCAAAAACCAATCGCAAAACAGATTTTTTGTTGAGCGCTCTCAAGTTATCAGGGATGCTCAGCGAGGAAAACAGGCATTACACCTTGACGGAAAACGGAGCATTCTGGGTGCACCTGGCGCAAAATTACTTCTCGCTGCGCTACATCAACACCATCTGGACAGCAGCGATGAAAGAGCCATACCCGGCGGCAATCCATTTTTAATAAAAATAAAGGCAAAGTGTGCTCAGAGCACGCTCGAGTTCATACCTGGCCGCACGGCGGATGAAGTATCGAATAACAACCCGAAAGGAATAGGATATACTGCGCAAAAATTTCAGGTTATAATGGCCGTCATTGATATTCTGAACGCTTCTTCAGGAGAATTGGCATGGCTGATCCCAAAAAATCCGAGGCGCAAAATCAAATTCGCGACACCCTTTTCGGCGATATGCCGTTGGATTTATGGAGCATACCCCAGGGCGACCCGTGGTCGTCATTCGGCAGGGTCAAAGCCAGCCTCGATTCTGGCGATAAAGAGAAAGCCATCGAAATCCTGCAAAAAGTCGCCCAGCGTAAAGGGATCGAATCGCGTCACACGATTCAGGCCTGGCATTTCCTGCGCCAATTGGGCATCGCCCCGCCGGAAGAGAAAGCCAAGATACTTTACGGTGTGGTGGTCGAAGTGGCGCTGGAAGAAGGGTTGGATATCGTCGCCGCCTATGCCGATTACACCGCCCGCTACTACAACTTCAGCGGCGCCGCAGTCGTCTGGGAATATCCCGACGATTCACTGAACCTGGAAATCAACAACCTCCTCGACGCCGCGCAATCCGCCGTGTTGAAGATCGGCCCCTGGGAGCAGGAACGCCCGCCCGCCCCGCCTGTCGGTCAGGTGCGCCTCAACATGCTCACCCCCAGCGGCCTGCACTTCGGCCAGGCGCCTTTTGAAATCATGCTGCACGACGAACTGGGAGAACCGGTCATCAAGGCTGCCATCGAATTGATGAAAGCCCTGATCGCCAAAGCGCAGGAAGAACGAGGAAAAAAAATCCTGTCCTAATTCCCCGGCGCGAAATTCATCACACTGTGCTATCATGTTATTATCTTTTTACCACTGTCAGGGATGTGTAAGCCTATCCGTAAAATGGTAATTAACTCAAGTTGCTGCCTTGACAATCATCTCTGTGTTTGTCGCTGCGCGAAGGACGCTTTTTATCCGACGGAGCAGTCTCAACGTCAAAAAATCTGAATTTGCCACGCCTCGGCATCCTGCTGGGGCCCGCAATGACTTCCAATCGGCAACTTGAATTAATTAACGTCAATTCGGGATAACATTTTATGTTAGAGAATTTGTTGTCATCAAAATATGATAATAAATGACAGAAATACAGCCTGGTTTTCTAATCCCGAACTCATGTTAATTAAATACCCGACCGCTGCAAAAAACTAAACACTGCGCCTCGCCGCTGCGCTGCTGAAATTCGGGGAACGACAGGTGGGCTTTAAAATCTCCTGCAAGCGTTTGAGGAGGTTAAGAATGAATAATTTTGAAGAAAAACGAAGATTGCCTCGCTTTGAACCCCCCTTTGTTGACGTGAGCCTGAATTTTCCTAACAAAAAAACCATCGGATTCGTCCTCGATTCGTCCTGCGGCGGGCTATCCATCGCTCTCCCCGATGACTTTGTTTTACCGGCTGTCAGATCGCCGCTATCAATCGACCTGATCAACCAGTCATCTCAAATGCCCATCGGCAGCGCCGCCGTTGTCAGAACCTGGTCTGGCAAAGGCTTGTTTGATGACGTCAACGGCGTTGCCGTAAAATTCGACCAGGAGTTGACAGACGACGAGGTAAAAAGCATTCTGCTGCGCGGCAACCAGCAGAAAATTCGTCTCGAAGCTCAGGCCGAACTCGCTAAAGTTGATATGGATTACCTGATCGGATATCGCCGCGATCTGACCGATTCGCAGCTCAAATTATTCACTCTGGCGCTGACGATCGGCGTCGCCCTGGCCGGCGCCTATTTCGGGCTGGTTTATCACGGTTCGGTAACCGGAATGCTCGCCAGACCCGATCTCAGCTTCTGGCGCACGATGGTGGCCTCGCTCCCCGGCTTTCTTGCCGTTGCCTGCACCCTGCTCGTCGTGCATAAATCAATCAACATCCAGCAAATTGATGCCTACATTTCCGTCCTCAAAGATTGCGTCCTGTTGCAGCAATACCCGCGCGAATACAAAGGCTGGGAATTTGAAATTCGCCGTTTGCGTCACATTCTCGGTACGAACTTCTGCAAGTCGTGCCGCTACAACAACCCAAGGCCCTGCGGTGATTTAAAAGACGAAGAGCGCAAATTGCTGAGTTCGAAGCCCCTCCTCCATAATCCGCCTGTCGATACCAATCACCTGGTCACTTTTTCAACTTTCTTTGTCATTTGCGGTTTATCCATCATTGCTGTTCTTATTGAATTACTCAGTTTTCAACGAGGGACGTTGTTTTATATGGTGATTGCATCAATCATCACCCTGCTTCTCTGCGGCGCATTGGCTTATTCCGGTTATGTCTTCATCCACCTGCGCAAGGGACGCTATTCGGTTACCCACTTCCGGCGCTGCTGGGTCGATCTGCTCACCCGCTGCCGCCGCCAGGCATAATCCTTCACCGTGAACTCCGTTTCTCCGGGGTGATCATTTATCAACAACTTTCGCAACTTTTCCCTCAATCCTGCGTAAATAATTCCATAGGAAGGAAATGAATATTATGGATCAATCATCACGTGGTTATCATTCGTTGTTCTGGCCCATCCTCCTGGTAGGCGTGGGCGTCGTCTTGTTGCTTGGCAACCTGGGTCTTATCCCGCAGGCCAACTACTGGTCGCTGGCTCAACTATGGCCCCTCCTGCTCATCATCATCGGACTGGATATCATCTTTGGCCGCCGTTCCACCCTGGGCAGCGCCCTGATCGGGCTGCTGACAGTCGGGGCAATCATCGCATTCCTCATCTATGCCCCATCCCTGAACCTGCCCAAAACGCCCGAAAGGAACACCTTCAAATTTCAGGAACCAGTCGGAACGGCTGAATCAGCCGATGTCACTCTCAATTTAACTTCGCTCCCCACCGAGGTTCACGCCCTGGGCGATTCGAACGACCTGATCAACGCCGTCATCGACAGTTACGGCAAGGTCGATTTCAGAGTTTCGGGCGACAAAAAGAAATCCGTCACCCTTCGCCAAACCGAATCGAATTTCAACTTTTTTACATTCGACTGGGGCGAGAATATGCGCTGGGATGTCGGCCTCAACGCCAAAGTTCCTACGAACCTCTACGTGGATGCGGCTTCCGGCTCAACAACTCTCGACCTGGAGAATCTCAACCTGACCGGCCTCAAAGTCGATGCAGCCTCTGGCAGCGTTACAGTCACCCTGCCGGCAACCAAAGAGAAATATAAAGCAGCCTTCGAAGGCGCATCCGGCAGCATGAAAGTCGAAGTCCCCTGTTCACCCATTGAAATCCGATTGGATGGCGCATCCGGCAGCATGAACCTTGACGTGCCCGACAAATGCCCTCTGCGCGTGGATGTGCGCGATACCGGTTCCGGCAGCATCCACCTGCCCGATGATCTCACACAAACCCGGAGCGGCGGTGACGATGAGGAAGGCGTCTGGGAATCGGAAGACGCCGGCAGCGATCCCACCATCCAGGTGACCATTATCAACGCCGGATCAGGCAGCCTCAGAATTCATTAAGAATATGTCCAAGTTGCCGCCTGGATGTCATTGCGAGAGACTGCTTCGTCGGGCAAAAAGCGCCCTTCTCGCAGTGACAAACGCAGAGATTGTTGTCAAGGTAGCAACTTGAGTTAAGAATATATCCAAACATCAGACCTCAAGGGTTTCTGAAAGCCCTTGAGGTCTATCTATTTCAAGCTAAAATCTATTGACATCCGTGACCATTCATAACCCCCCAGGTACTTCGTATTGAATAAATCCCCCGCGGCTACAGCGGCGCCGGTGTGCACGAAGAGAGCGACGCAATCAGCAAACATCCCAGCAAAAAACCGCTGATCACAATAAACCGCATCAACTTGCCCAGTGGATCACAACTCTCGTTCATCGCTCCAACTCCTTTCTTCTCCTGCCCTTAAGACGTTGGAGCAAAGCAAATTGTTTCCGCTTATCCCAGCTTCGAAATCCCCGTCAGCAGCGTCAGACGAACAGCGCCGTTATTCTCCACCCGGTGAGCCACGCCTGCCGGAATCCATGCGGCAACGCCGGGAGTCAGCGCCTGCGCATCAGTTTGATCGCCGGTCATCAATGCAATCACGCCTGTTCCTTCCAAAACCAGGTAAAAGCGTTCCATATCACTGTGCGGCTCCTTTTCGTAAGACTGCCCCGGCTCCAGACAATTCAATCCCATCAGCAGGTTGGCGTTCTCAAACAGAGTCGCCTTATATGGATGGGGCGCGGATGATCCGACGTGGTCTTTGTAGTGTGTAATCAATGTTTCGGGCATGGGCTTATCTCCTTAGTATAAATTAATCCAGGTTGCCGCCTGGCGGTCATTGCACGCCTCGACATTCTGTCGAGGCGTGGCAATCTCGGATTGTGACATTGAGATTGCTTCGTCGGGCAAAAAGCGCCCTTCTCGCAGCGACAAACGCAGAGATTATTATCAAGATAACAACTTGAGTTTAAATTAAAGCGTTTATCTGCATTTCTCATTTCGGCTTTAGCGTACAAAATTCTAAACCGGCAGGACAACGCGCATCGTCGTTCCCTTTCCCGGCTGACTTTCAGCGGTTATCGTCCCGCCGTGCGCCTCGACCAGCCGCCGGGCAATGGCCAAACCCAATCCCATTCCGCTCGAATCGCGCGCCTTATAAAAGCGGTCGAACACGTGCGGCAGATCCTCCGAACTGATTCCCCTGCCGGTGTCGCTCACACTGAACACCGCCTTTTGCTCCCCCTCCACGCTGCCCAACTCGCAGCGCGCCTGAACTGAACCGCCGGCCGGCGTATAACGCAGCGCATTGGCAATCAGGTTGCCGATCACCTGACGCATCCGATTCGCATCCAGTCTCAGCAGCGGCAACTCTCCCATCGTTTGCACAACGAGACTTACCCCGGCGGCCTCAGCCTGAGATCGAAAGACCGCCGCCGTTTCATAGATCAACTCCGCCAGGTCAACAGTTTCCATCCTGAGCTGCAAAGCCCCGCTTTCAGCCAGAGCCAGAGTGCGTAAATCATCCACCAGGCGATTAAGCACCTGGGTTTCTTCAAGAATCGATTTCAAACGCTCTTCGCTGGGCGCATAAACCCCATCAAGCATCCCTTCCACCTCGCCCTGAATCACCGTCAGCGGCGTGCGCAGCTCATGTGTCACATCAGCCATCAGGTTGCGCCGTTCTTCATTGACGACCTCTAAACGCGCGGCCATCTCGTTGAAAGCGCGCGCCAGTGAACGCACCTCAGAAGGGCCCTGTTCGGCCACCCGCGCCGAATAATCCCCTGCTGCAATTCGTTCCGACGCCTCCATCAAATCTCCCACCGGCGCTGAAAGGCGGCGCAGACTGCTCCCCGCCTTTGAAAGCGCCCACACACTGAGGATAAACACCCCAATTATAACCGGTATAATCCGTCGTTCATTCATCTCGGTCGGCAGAGTGATGACCCCAAACGCTTTTGCCAGCAGGCTGCCCAAAAGCGTAATACTCACAATCAGAATAGAAATAAACGACAACAATGCAAAACCGATTCGTTTGAAAAAGCGGTTTCTATTCCTGCGCCAGTAACCCGGTTCAGGCGGCCAGGTTTCACTTTCAGGCCACCACATAGGCTTATAAAAACGGGAATAATATTTGGAATGATAATGATCATGTCCAGGCGGCCAGGTTTCATTTTCAGGCAGCCATTCGGGTCTTTGGGTATAAACGAAGCGTTTTGAATGCCGCGTCATGGGCGATCATCCTGATAACTATCGTTGAATTTATAACCCACACCGTATATTGTAAGCAGATAGCAGGGCCTGTGTGGATCAGGCTCGATCTTGCGCCGGATGTTCTTAATATGCGCATCGATGGCGCGTTCGTAACTCTCGAACGCCACGCCGTGTACGGCATCCAGTAACTGGGCGCGGGTGAACACCCGCCCCGGGTGTTTCGCCAGCGCCGCCAGCAACTCGAACTCAGTGGGCGTCAATTCCTCAATCGTTCGCCCCTCGGCGCTCACCCGCATCCGGGGAATATCCAGGGTCAGGTCGCCAACGCGAATGATCTCATCATCCGCCTGCCGGTAAGCCTCCATCCGACGAAAGACAACCCGCACCCGGGCAACAAGCTCTTTGGGGCTGAATGGCTTGGTAATATAATCATCCGCTCCCAGCTCCAGGCCGATTAACTTGTCCGTTTCTTCGCTGCGCGCCGTCAGCATGATGATCGGAGCAATCGACGTTTTGCGTAATTCGCGCGTCACATCCAATCCATCCATCTCCGGCAGTCCAAGGTCCAGCACAATCAAATCCGGCTTCGCGCTTTCCGCCAGCGCCAGGGCGCTTTTTCCATCCCCTGCGCAAATCACCCCAAAGCCGGCGTGTTCCAGGTAATCCTTCACCAACTGGACAATTTTCACTTCATCGTCAACCACAAGGATCTTCTTCGGCATTATCGGCCACACAGTCAAAAAATTAATCAGGATAAGGGCGGGAGTTCGACCCGCCCTTACCAGTATATTACACTTCTTTCTTTTCTGCTGTTTCGTCAGGTCTCTTTTCGTGCGCCCGGCGATGCCACTCATCGAAGAACGGCGGCAAATCATCATCCCAGCCCCACCTGGCGCCAGGATACACACCCCACGGCCCACGCCGATATAGATGCCGCCAACCCCAACCGCCGCCCCAAAAGATGCAGCGCAGCACAGAAAAAGCCATACAGACTAGTATCAGCGGAATGATGAAGCTGAACACCCCGATATAAGGGAAGCCGAACAGCATAGGACGGTACTCATAAGGTGCAGTTAAGTCCTTAACCGCCCCTCCCTGACCAATCTGCGCCAGCCCGTTGACCATACCCGCCTGATACGCGATCCCGCCCAGGGCAGCAATAATGCCAAGCAATACCAGACTTAAAATAATTTTTACAACAACATTGTTTTTCACTTTCTTTACTCCTGTTTGATATGATTTACTTGATCTCTCATCCAATCTAAACAGAAGTATAAAAAGAGATTGTGAACTGAGTGAGAACGCCGTTGGGAGAAATGGTGAAGTTCACTGCACCAGCAGGCTGGCAATCATCCCGTCGAGCTGGCTTATCAGCGGCTTGAACGTATCAGCAGGCTGATTCTCCAATGTATTGATAATGGCATCGCGGTAGGGTTCATAATCCTGGGCAATTTTATCCATCTCTTCCGCGCTCACGCTTTCGAAACTCGGCGGCAGAATTGTGTTCGAAATCGGAAAAACAGCCGAAACATACCAGTTGCCGTCGGCGGTAAGCCCCTGGAAGGTATAGAATAAATCGTGGTTATTTGCCGGAGCAGCATATTGAGCGTATTCAGTCAGGTAGCGAATCCCCGTCCCATTCTGAAACGCGACAAACGCCGTGCAGCAGTGAAAAACCTGGCCAGCATTCCAGGGCGGCAGGAAAGGCAGCGTCTCAGTGGGTGAAGCAGAGCGATTTTGCAGCAAGGCAGTCAGGTCTTTCAGGGCGGCGGCAGCCCCTTCCGCCATTGCCGCATACTCTTTGATTGGATAAATGTTGATCGCCGGCGTATGAAAGGTATCGTTCAGAACATAACCGTTCAGCGTGATCCTGCGGTATTCGGGGTTGACATCCCACCACGCCCCATCGGGCTGTGGCAGCATGGCAGCTACCGTCTCGCCGTTGCCGCTCTGGGCAACAACCGCATCGATGGTCAGACAGACGCCGTTGTATGAGAAATTGGCCCGATCGCAGGAAGGTTGGGCGATCTCGGCCGGCGGCTGTGCAGTAGGCTCTGCCGTTGGAGATTGGGATTCAGGCTGGCCGTTCGGTTCAGCTATGACGGTTTGTACAGGAGGCGCAGACGGGGTTGCACCAGTTGCCGGCGTCTCTGCCGCTAAAATCGGAAATCTGGAACAAGCCAGCGCCGTCGCCAGCAGAATGAACAAAGGAGTTAACCGAACACATCGATTTGTTGACATGATTCACCTCAGGCTAATGGATATTGACTCGCTTATAAATTAGAGCGACCTATAAAAACTGGCGCGCATTTCTGCAGCAGGTGCTATAATTTAATTAATCCAAATTGCCGCCTGGCTGCAAGCCTCGGCAGAATGTCGAGGCTTGGCAATCTCGGATTTTGACGTTGAGACTGCTTCATCGGGCAAAGAAGCGTCCTTCTAGCAGTGACAAACGCAGAGATGATTGTCAAGGCAGCAACTTGAGTTAATTATACCGTCGTAATTGTTGATATTGGGTTGTGTTTCTGGCGATTAAATGCGCCTTCTTATTAATAGTGAGCAGAATATACCCATGCCAAAATCAAGCGAAACGACAACCGAACAACTTCACAAAGAAAACTCCCGCCTGCGAAAGAAAATTGCCAATCTGGAATCTGCCCTGGCCGAATCCAAACAGAACGCCAGAACGCCTGAAGAAAACCTGGAAATCTGGAAAATAGCTCTCGAAGGAATAGGCAACGGCGTTTGGGATTGGGATCTTCAGACAAACGAGATCCAGTTATCTCAACAGGCGCCCTTACCATCTCAAGAGAAAACATCTTTCGTGCTTAAAGCCCAAAACGAGTGGCAGGAGTTAATCCATCCCGATGACCGGGATCGTGTTTTTGCCGAAATCAAAGCCTTTAGCAACAGTTCCTCATTGATCTACACAAGCGAATACCGTGTACGCAATCCAGACGGCTCATATAAATGGATTCTGTCACGCGGCAAAGTTGCCCGTCGGTCTTCGGAGGGCAAACCTCTTCGTCTCATCGGCATATTTTCTGATATTACCAGGCGAAAAAAAGCCGAAGAGGCCCTGCGCGAGAGTGAAGAACGCTGGCGATTGGCGCTCGAAGGAGCCAATGACGGTGTTTGGGAATGGGATTCTCAGACAGACATGATCCGTTCCACACGCCAGAAGAAAATCGATTCAGAAGACATCCAACTCATCACTGTCAAAACGCGCAAGGAGTGGCTTCTACAGGTTCATCCCGACGACCGCCAACGAATGCTTGCAGACATAAAAGCCCTTATTAATAGAATCACACCACGCTACACCAGCGAGTATCGCCTGCTCGATGAAGAAAGCGGTGAATATCGCTGGATACTATCACGCGGCAAAATAGTCAACCTTACACCAGATGGCAAACCGCTCCGTATTATCGGTACGCATACCGATATTACCGAACGCAAAAAGGCTGAAGAAGTGTTGCGAGAGAGCGAAGAACGCTGGCAGTTCGCCCTTGAAGGCGCTGGCCACGGCGTCTGGGATTGGAACCTCCAGACGGGCAAAGTTCATCACTCTGCCCAATGGAAAACCATGCTGGGATATGATCCGCACGAAAACTTCGATTCTCTGGGCGCCTGGGAAAGCCTCCTGCACCCAGATGACCACGATCGCGTCATGGCCGAAACCGCCAAACACACCGAGGATAAAATACCCTTCTATGAAATCGAATATCGGATGCGCTGCAAAGATGGTTCCTATAAATGGATACTGGCCCGCGGCAAAATCATCGCCCGCTCAGAAGATGGCAAACCCCTGCGCATCATCGGTACGCATACCGACACCACCGAACGCCGCCTTGCTGAAGAAGCCCTGCGCGAAAGCGAGAATAACTTCGCCGCCTTTTTCGATACCATTGACGATTTGCTTTTCGTATCGAATCTGGACGGCGTAATCATCAAGGCAAATGCCACAGCCTGTAAGCGGCTGCTCTATTCTGAACAGGAATTAATCGGAAGGGAGTTAACCTCTCTTACACCCGGCAAAAAAGCCAGTAATGCCAGAGAAAAACTGGTAAAAATGTTTTCTGAAGGGTGCAAAGAATGCCGGATAGCCCTCACCCGTAAAGATGGCTGCCAATTACCGGTCGAAATTCACGCCGCCAGAGGCAAATGGAACAACCGCGATGCGATTTTTATCGTTTCTAAAGACATTACTGAACTCAAACGATCGGAAGAAAAATTTATTAAGGCGTTCAATAACAGCCCGATGCTGGTAGCGATAGCGACGCTTGATGAGGGACGCTATATCGATGTCAATGAAACTTTTTGCAAAGTGCTGGGATTTGCCAGATCGGAAATCATCGGCCGGAATCCTTATGAGATCAACATGTTGAGAGATGGCCCGGATTTTTCAACCATCAGGCGCCGAATGCAGGAAGAGGGTTCCGTGCGCGATTGGGAAATAACCTTCTTTACCCGACAAGGGCGCATGCACTACGGGCTTCTTTTCCTCGATACCATCAATATTGATGAGGAATCTTACCTGTTTTCTTCAACCATCGACATCACCGAACAAAAGAAACTCCAGACCGCACTGGAAAGCAGTGAAAAACGCTACCGCGAAATGGTGGAACGGCAAAGTGAGGGTATATTTATATCCGATGCGAACGCCAACTTTGTTTATACCAACACCGCTCTCGAAAGAATTTTCGACGCTCCGGCTGGCGGGCTGGCAGGCCGTAACTTGCGCGACTTCCTCTCACCTGAACAGCAAAAAATTATCAATAAACAGCTCAAACTGCGCAAGAAGAAAATTAGCAGCTCCTACGAACTGGAAATCATCAATTCAGCCGGACAAAAACAGCATCTGCTTTTCAACGTCAACCCCCATCTTGACGAAAAAGGAAATTTCATCGGCTCCATTGGCATTTGCCGCAATATCACCCGCGCCAAACAGGAAGAAGAAAAATTACGCTTCATCTCCACCCACGATGCACTGACCGGATTATATAATCGCGCCTACTACGATGAAATGCTCGACCGAATTAATTACAGCGGTCAGTTCCCCATCAGTGTGATTATGATGGACGTAAACGGTCTCAAATTGACCAATGATAACCTGGGGCATCACATGGGCGATCAGTTGCTCGTCTCGGTTGCTTCCATCCTGCGCCGTTCCACGCGGGAAAGCGACCTGCTGGCGCGCATCGGCGGCGATGAGTTCATCATCCTCATGCCGGCCACCGGAACCGACATCATGCAGCAAGTCGTCGAACGCATCAAAAAAAATCTGGCCATCGAAAACGCATCAGGCAAAAATCCATTCATCACCAGCATTTCAATTGGCTGCCATACCAGCTTTAAACCAGGCGCCATCGACGCCGCCATCCAGGCAGCCGATAAAATGATGTACGCCCATAAACGCAGCCAGAAAATCAATCCTGAAATTACTCAATCCACCTTGGTTTCTTGAATCCCTCTTGCATCCTTAATCCACCCACACGCCAATGATACCTCCGCCAAACAAATATTCTTCGATTACCTGGGCAATAAATTCCATGTGGCATGATGGCGTTCTGGAAGAATACGAGCGTCAGCGCCAATCAAGGAAGCTGAATAGCGCTGCTTTCTGGGTGTTTTGATTTTTTGGCTAAAGATGTCACCGCCATTATTAATTTGAGCGCCATTACGCAGTAGAAACCCTCTCCGAAATCCTTCCTTATGCCGAGGAAGGCGATAGCTATGCGCAGTTGATTCGCGCCAATACCCCTGCTTCCTGAGCGAAAAACCCCTCCATATATGCCCAAGTTGACTCACAAGCACAACAAAAAGCGCTTCAGTGTGGCAGGCCATCGCTGCTGAGCCGGTCGTACTCACCGTGATTGTTCACCCGCTTGGCGATAGCAAAACGTATGGAACCGTCAAAGTCCGAGTGGTAGTGGTCCCTTCAATGAAAGCACCAAATATTGCGGTAATTGCGTGCCTAATCAATACCCCCAGTGGCAGTTACCAGCCGATTTTACCAACTTTGAAACAATCACGTTACCCGCAGCCTCTTGAAATTTAGAAAATCACGTGGTATAATTTTCTTGGTATATACCAAAAACCATTATGGAAACTGGTACTATTTTCCCGAAGCTTAATGGACCAATGCATGTACCTCTGTACCTGCAGGTAGAAGCTTCGCTCAAAGAGATGATCGAAGGACTGGTATATTCACCAGGTGATCAAATTCCCTCTGAGCGTGAGTTGTCTGAAGCCTTGGGTGTAAGCCGCATGACAGTTCGTCGTGCAATTGAGAATCTAACACGCCGCGGTTTGTTGGAAAGGCGCTCAACCCAGGGAACTTACGTAAAACAGCCACAGGTTTTACGTCGGGTAGGCAAGGAGTTCGCCCAAGGATTGACCCAAATGCTGCGCATGACAGGAGCAACACCTGGTTCGCGGCTTCTGCTCTTTGAAATAAATCCTGCGCCTGTGAAGATCGCAGAAAAATTGCAGCTGCGGGTAGGAGAAATGGTAGCTGTCTTACGCCGGTTACGACTTGCCAATGATACACCTTTTTGTATTGAGACTAGTTACCTGCCACAAAAGCTGGTTCCAGGTTTATGCGCTAACGATTTTGCTTTAGAAAACACTTCACTTTATGGAATTTTGAGAGAGCGTTACAACATTGAAGTGTGTAAAAATGACGAAACCTTGAAAATAAGTTATGCCACCGCTGAAGAGGCTGAACTATTAAATCTTCGCACCAATGGCGCTGTGATTCTGCTGCGATCGATCATCAGCGACGAAAATGACCGTCCTATTGAATATTTAAAATCCGTAAACCATCCGGATCGAGTTGTTTTTCATTCAACTACGGTAATTCGGTCATTGTAGTTTTTTAAAAACACCACGCTGGTATATACCATATACCAAATTCAATCGTGGTCTATTAAAAGGTTACGAAAGGAGTTGTTTGTATGGCTATTGAATTAGAACGTGAGGAGTATTTATCACATCTTAAAACAACAGCCGCATTGAAAGATACTGCCGCCAGTTTAGGCGCTGATTTCGCTAAACAAGGAATTCGCCGAGTATTTTTGGTCGGCTGCGGTGCGCCGAATCGTGAAATGGGTGCGATCAAGTACTTTTTGGATCGCGACATCAAATCCATAGAATTCCATCTATATTTTCCGGCTGAATTTATTCATCAAACACCCGCAAAATTGGATCACAATTCCTTGGTTGTGTTAGCCTCACATTCAGGAACAACGCCAGAAATTTTACAAACAGTAAAATTCCTAAAACCATATGGCTGCAAAGTTGCTGCGGTGACCCAAATGGAAGATTCCCCATTGGCAAAAGCAGTCCCTGGAACGCTATGTTATGGACAAAGTGATCATGGTTACATGGCAAAATTTATTCTTCTGATGGCGTTACTGGCAGGTTTTGTTAAAGAGGCAGAGGGGTGGAAACTGGCTGACAAAGTTTTAAAGAACCTTGATAATCTGCCCGAAGTTTTATTTGAAACTGCGCTGGCAAATGATAAACGGGCAATTGAAGAAGCCCGTTTGTACCATGAGGACGACTATTTTATGGTCTTGGGATCTGGCCCTTGTTACACGGCCGCATACGTAACAGGGGTTTGTGTGATGATGGAAATGCAATGGATGCACACTTTTACTGGTGAAGCAGCAGAGTTCTTCCATGGGCCTTTTGAAGTTGTGCTTCCAGACGTACCTGTCATGATTTATATGGGAGAGGATGAAAGCCGCCCCATTGCCGAGCGGGTCATCCGCTTCTGTAAGAAGTTTACTGAGCGGCTCATTGTTTATGACTCCAAAGATTTTGAGATGCGTGGAATCGACCATGAAATTCGCCCAATTTTTGCTCCCTTTGTGCTGGAAGCGGCGACCAGTAGGCTCATGGAACACCTAGCAGTTTGGCATAACCATCCTCTTTCCACTCGCCGTTATATGTGGAAATTTGAGTATTAAAATGTGTCGAGTTATTGGCGTTGGCGATAACACTGTTGATATCTACATCCACCGGAAAACGATGTATCCAGGAGGCAACGCAGTTAATGTTGCTGTCCTTGCCAAACGGCTTGGATGCGAAGCAGCTTATATCGGTTGGCTGGGCAACGATTTGCGAGGGAAGCTAATCCAATCTGCTTTAAAAGCAGAAGGATTGGATATCTCCCATTGCCGTGTTGTCAATACCTTGCCAACTGCTTATTCCACAGTTACCCTTGTGGATGGTGATCGCGTGTTCGGAGAAGCAGACAACGGCGCTAATCAATTACTGCATTTAGAAAAGAAAGATTTTGAATTCATTAGTACTTTCGATGTAGTTCACACCAGCGTATTTTCTTACCTGGAAACTCAGTTGCCAGAATTAAGATCTGCAAGCAAGTTGCTTTCCTTTGATCTTTCTCAAAGGCACGACGATGCATATCTTGACATGGTCTTGCCATATGTGAATGTAGCTTTTCTATCACTTTCTGATATACCAGAAAAATATCAAGAAGAGTTAATGCATCGGATGCATTCGATGGGCCCCAAATTAGTGGTCGCTACGCGTGGCAAAGATGGCGCCTGGGTGTTTGATGGCGATACCTTTCATCACCAGGGAATCTTCCCAGTCAAAGTAGTTGATACGCTTGGCGCAGGCGACGCGTTTGCTGCTTGCTTCTTGGCTTCATACGCGGAAGGTTCACCGATCCCAACCGCTTTACAAAAAGCAGCCCAATTTGCCGCCAGGAATTGTACCCACTTTGGGGCGTTTGGATATGAGGAACCTTTATAACAGCATTCTGGCCGTAAGCCAGTTATGTGATGTGAGCCAGTTTTGAGTTTACCGACTGGCTCAATTAAAACCATTCTATCAGATTGTTGGAGGAGAAAATGAAAAGCAAATTATTTGTTCTGGTCAGTTTGGTGTTGTTGGCTAGCCTGATCCTCACAGCCTGCGGGGGAACTGCCGCAGACTCACAATCCGGCGCTAGCCAAGGTGATAAAGTAACCATCCGCTTTTTTCACAAGTGGCCTGAGCCTGAACAGCTGGACTATTATAACTTTGTCATAGCTGAGTACGAAAAGGCCCATCCTAATGTAAAAATTGAGATGGAAGCAGCTTCTGATGAGGCCTACAAAGACAAAATCCGCGTCTTAATGGCTTCTGGAGATGTGCCAGATATTTATTTCTCTTGGGCAGGCGAATTCTCCTGGAAGTTCGCACGCGCCGGCCAAGCGGTTGATCTAACAGATGCTGTGATGAACAGCGATTGGAAAGATAAAATCGTTATGGCTGCAGTTGAGCCGTTCAAAGTGGATGGAAAAATCTATGGCGTTCCAATGCGAATCAATGCCAAGTTTATGGCATACAACAAAGAAATCTTTGCAAAGTACAATTTGAACGTACCTACAAATTGGGATGAATTCCTGTCAGTATGCGACACCCTGAAAACTAATGGAGTAGTTCCAATTGCTTTCGGCAACGAATTCCCATGGGCGTCAGCGCATTATGTGGGTGATTTCAACGCCAAGTTGGTAGATTCAGAGACGCTAAAAGCTGATTATTTGCTAACTGCTGATCCAGACAAACTCTTCACAGATCCAGGTTATGTTGAGGCGCTGCGCCGGTTCAAGATGCTTGGTGATATGGGGTATTTCAACAACGGATCAAATGGAATTAGCCACTCCAATGCACGTTCCTCCTTTATTGCTGGTAAAACCGCTATGTTTTACCTGGAATTAGAAGAGTTTGCTACCATAGCAAAGGATTTGGGTGATGAGTGGTTTGGCTACTTCCAACTGCCAGGTGGAACGGGAGGTAATGGAGATCAAAATCTGATCACAGGCGCACCGGATGGTTTTATGATCTATGGCAAATCCAAACACCCGGCTGAGGCAATTGATTTTCTCAAGTTTGTTACCAGCCCAGAAATGGGGAAAGAATACGTAAAGCGCCTGGGTATTCCTAGCGCGGCTGTTGGCGCTGTTACTGAGGATAATTCTCTCCCCAGCGTTCGTGGTGGATTAGCTCAGATTAACGAGGCCTCTGGTATGGCTCTATGGATGGATACAGATATGAATATTAAGATCGTTGAAGTCTACTTGCCCGGTATGCAGGCACTCTTAACAGGAACAAAGACCCCTGAAGAACTTATGAAAGAAGTGCATGACATCTCGGTTACCGTCCAAGCAGAATTGAAACAATAGTATATTCTTTTGGGGAATGCGGGGCAACAGAACCCGCATTCCCCGAGCGCATCGATAACGAAAGGAATGTTTCAAATGCACACATACCGGTGGAAACGTTGGATTACACCATATCTATTACTCATTCCTGCGGTAATTATTATGCTGGTTTTTGTTTATATACCAGTGGTTGAAAATATATATCAAAGTCTGTTTCGCTGGAGTTCTATCGATCCAAATTTGAAATACATTGGTCTGAATAACTACACTCGCATCTTAAGTGACAAAATCATTCCGATTGCGCTGCGTAACAACATTCTCTATGCCGTGATTTCGATTATTTTCCAGGTGATCTTTGCGCTCATTTTAGCATCAATCTTAGAATCAAGAGTAATTCGCCCGCGTTGGGGAACTTTTTTCCGTAGCGCATTGTTCTTGCCAAGTGTCTTAGCAGTTACTGTGGTAGGAATAACCTGGCAATTAATTTTTAGCCCAAATTCTGGTTTACTTAATCAGTTTTTAAGAACTGTTGGGATGGGTAATCTGGCACATGCATGGCTTGGAGAAGAGTCAACCGCTATTTTTGCAGTGATTAGCGTATCGCAGTGGCAATGGGTTGGTTATTGCATGATTTTGTTTGTTGTAGCTATTCAAGCTATCCCAGAAGAATTATATGAAGCGGCGCGAATCGACGGTGCATCTGCGGTCCAACAATTTTTTCATATCACTATACCAATGATCCGCGAGACGATCCTGGTATTGACAACAATTACAGTGATCGGTGGCTTCAAAGTCTTTGATATTGTCTGGGTTATGACTGCAGGTGGTCCTAACAATACCAGCAATACACTAGGAGGTTATCTTTACCGGGTTGGCTTTCGAAATGATGAAATGGGGTATGCTTCTGCGCTTGCAACCCTCTTATTTGCGATTACCTTTGCTTTGACCTTCATTCAGTTACAAATCGGGCGCACCGGAAAGGAATCCTAACATGGATCGCAAATTCACAGGCAAAACTACACTTTTGGGCGGATTATATCGCAGCAAGATTAAAACCTCAATCAACCATATAATTGTGTATGTCCTCTTTGTGGTTTTATTGGTAATTGCTACGTATCCTTTAATTTGGGTGTTTATCAATTCCTTCAAAACTGATATTCAATTGTTTGATCAATCTTGGGCGTTACCCAAAGTCTGGCGTTATCAAAACTACCAGGCTGCCTGGAACTATGGGATTGCTCGCTACATCCTAAACAGCATAATTGTTACGATAATATCAGTTTTACTGGTTTTAGGAATTTCAATACTGTCTGCCTATGGACTGGCGCGCTTCCGCTTTAAAGGTGATTCTTTTTTACTTTTCTTCATTTTGGGGGGGTTGATGCTGGCTCCAGAAGTGAGTCTAATCCCTCTCTTCCGTATTTTAAGCCGTCTGGGTCTTTATAACACATATTGGGCTATGATCTTGCCTAACGTGGCTTATGGAATCCCATTCACAACCTTCCTGATCCGATCATATATGTTAGGGCTGCCTCGCGATTTTGAAGAGGCTGCTACAATTGACGGCGCATCCATCATGAGCATTTTTTACCATGTAGTCATTCCGCTTTGCCGGCCAATTTTGGCTTCAGCAGCTCTTCTGGAAGCTATGCGTGTCTGGAATGAGTTTATGTTTGGTTTGACATTTATTACCAGCGAGAAACTTAAGACCATTCCAGTTGGTTTGATGGCATTCAGTGGTGCACTGCGTGAACAATACACAGTCATTATGGCTGGCATTATCATATCAGCGCTGCCAATGATTATTCTGTTCCTGACTACTCAACGACAGTTCATCCGCGGTTTGGCGGCTGGCGGTTTGCGCGGATAAAAACGCAGGATGTTTCCCTTATGCAACCATCTCGCCCGTTATTAACAATGAAGAATGTCGCTATGTATTTCTCATTCTCTTGCACATAATTCCACGTTTTTTCGTGCGCTTAACCTGCCGCAATATGCTACAATAACCTCAATTCGAGAGAACACTTCTCTGCGAGACTTCGCTTCGCTCGCAGCGACAAAATATAGCCGGGTTTTCTGATCCCGAACTCGCATTACAATATTTCCATCATCAGGCAGTACAATAGATTACATAACATTCGTTTCTTTCTCGAAACGAATCGACCAGGAGACCTCATTGGAAGACAACAATTACATCGAGCTGGAAAAAATCTCATTAACCGCCTACGCCGATGAACTGGCTCATACCGAACTGATCCCCAGCCGCAGAATCATCCAGGAAGACATCCCGCAGCGCTTCGCCTGCCTTGCCCGGCACGGCGTCGCCAACCTCGCCGATCTGTTGAACGCCCTGAAAACCTCCGGCAAGATCAAAGCATTCGCCGAAAAGACCGGCCTTCCTGAAGAATACCTGGCCATCCTCAAAAGAGAAATCAGCAGCAACCAGCCCAAACCGGTTGCGATTAAAGACTTTCCCGGAATACCGGCAGACGCCGTTCAAAAGCTCGAAGCGCTGCGTATTACCAATACGAAGCAATTATTCGACCACGTTAAAACCCCTGAATCCCGCCAGTCCCTCGCCCGGAAAACCGCACTCCCCCCTGAAGTGATCCTCGAATTAACGAAGCTCACCGACGTTGTGCGCATCAAATGGGTCGGGGCAAACTTTGCCCGCCTTCTGGTCGATTCCGGCTGCGACACGGTTGAAAAAGTGACCGGGGCTGATTACGCCCAGGTTTACCACCAGCTAATGAAGATCAACGAAGAGAAACAATACTTCAAAGGCAAGTTTGGCCTGAACGACATGAAGCTCTGCGTCCTCGCTGCAAAATCGGTTCCCCTGGCAATTCAATATTAAACCCGGCCTTACCAGACACCCGGAAGCAACCGGTATCGCGTATGGGTTGTATATTCCTTATATCCCGGCAGTTCCACCTGTAGCGTCCGGTCTTCGAGCGCGGTACGTATCACCAGAACGATGACCGAAAACACAACCGGCAGGTAAGTCCATACCGACCCCAATAAAAGTGGCGTCGCCAGATAAGCTAACAACGCGCCTGCATAACCCGGGTGGCGCACCCAGCGGTAAGGTCCGCCCGATACAACGTGTTGGCCGCGGTCAGTTTGAATGCGGACTACACCGGAAAAGAAACGATTTTCGATCAACGCATAGGATGAAATCACGTACCCGATCAAAATGACAGCCAGCGCAATAAGCTCCACCGTTAAATTGAAACCGGTTGACCAACCGAAGCGTTTATCCAATCCGGCAACCAGCGGCATTAATATTCCGCCCAAACCTAACAGTACCGAAAGGAATTTATCCCACGATTTGGTATCTTCATGCTGCATATAACGGGAGCGCTCGGTGATCAGGTCAGGGTTGCTCCGGGCTGCCAGCAGCCGGCTGGCCGCAAAACTCAAAATGCCGGCGGCAGCAAAGGCCCACGCCTCCCACCACCCCCAACGCCAGGATATCAATAAGGGTAAGAGAGGTCCAACGACGACGAAAAACAACATCAAAACAACGACCCGTAATGTGATGATCTTCTGTTGACCGTTCATTATTCACCTCATTTAAGCACGCTAACATTTTCCAGGCTCAGCGCCTTGAACCCGATATACAACTTTTCGGCGAGTTGATCGCCGTCGACTAAATCAATAGCTGGTCACTATCAATTCCTTTGTATATATCAAATAAGCTGCTTATCAAAATAACAGGAAATAAAACCTCAGCAGAAAGCACACGATTTAGATAATTGACCTGCGGATCTATAAAATAATTGTATTCAAAAATACCGTTTATTCAAAATATTACCGATCTCACCCTTCACCATTCGATAAATTTCTGCGCTCTTTATTACTGTGTATGATACAATCATTTAATCTGTACGGTCTTTTTTTATCAACCAGGGGATTCTATATCATGAATTCGCTGCTCAAAAACCCTACCCAATCCAGGTTTTGCCATACTTCTCAGTGGATTACGAAACTACCCCCCTGGGTAATTCTGGGAATTCCCTTTATCATCTACGGTTTTCAAACGCTCTTTTACCACGATTGCCTCAAGAGAATTCTCGCAGCCGACAGTTGGTCATTGGCGATGCTCGAAATAATTCGCATCTTCCTTGAGCAGATTGAGTGGTTTTTCTTAATTGCCGCAGCATGCTTCCTGTCAGGAGTAATTATCGGGATAATGACCGAAATCATCAGGAGACGAAAAAATGACCACCGACTTTGATTTCGAGTGCGCCTGGATGAACAAACTGGCAAACAGTCTGGACAGAACCGCCAGCGAAGAAACCCGTCAATCAGTGATGGCCGGCAGCGAAACGCTTTCAGCAAATTCTGCCCGGTCAGAAATCATCGCCTGGACGCGAACCGTTCTGCAGCGGATGGAAGCCCGCCTGCCCGAAGCGCAACGCCGCTCCGTGCTGCTGGGCTGCGCCTGTCAATACCCCAAAGCAGATCTGGCTGCCATCAAATCTGCCTATGCGCAGTCAGCCAGTTTGCCTCACGCACACGCCCTGCTGCAAGACCAATTCATCTCTTTTCTGCGTGATACGTTACAATTGGACGAAACTTTCGTTACAGATATCATCAACCGCGGTTGGGGCGCAGCCGGCGTCTTGCACGGCGAAACCATCATCGCCACGAAAATACCCAAAAGCAACAACCTGATCGCCTACTTTCAAGAAAGCGACCCGGCTAAAAAGCGCGCCCTGTACTGCCACTGCCCGCGCATCCGCTCCGTATTAGAGACCGGCGAGAGTCTGCCCGCGCTATACTGCTATTGCGGCGCCGGATTCTACAAAGGCATCTGGGAAGAAATCCTCCAGCGCCCCGTTCAGATTACCGTACTGCAAAGCGTTCTTGAGGGCGGCGAAGTATGCCGCTTTGCCATCAAAACCGCCGGATGAAAAGATTGGCAAATTATTGACCACCCGGCAGATCCCTAAAGCCGAAAACCTTCGGGATCTGCCGGCGTTTATATTTTGCTTCTCAAACCCTAGCGCTTGAACTTGCGCGGCGAAGGCTGCCAATCGCTGTAATCGCGCGAGCCATCGGCGGCCCGGGCCTTCACCCGCCAGTAATACAGCGTGCTGCCCGCTGGCGAACTCACCGGCAGAGTGGTGATCGTGTAAGAAGTTGCCGCCAGCCCGCTCACTTCGGTCACGCCGGCGCTAAACGTCGGGTCAGTCGAATACTGCAGGGTGTAGAGCGTACCCGCCGGGCAGCCGGTTGGGCGTTTCCACGTCAGTTTGACCGTCGCCTTAACCTGTTTGGCATTGTTGCCCGGAGCGCGCTGCGTGGGCGGCTTGGCCAAACTGGTTATGAACGTCGTCAGACCGTTAGCGCTCGACCATGAACCAACCGTATCCGGCGCGCCCTTAATGATCGCCCGCACCCGCCAGTAATACGTCAGATTCGGCGTCAATCCGGTTACCATCCACGATGTAGCTGTACCGTTCTTTGTCTTGAAGAGCGTTGAAAAATCAGGCGTCGTGGAAACCTGCACCTCGTAACGCCGGATGTTCTTCTTGGCAACCCCGGCGGGCGGTTTCCAGCTCAACTTTTGTTTAACAACGCCGGCGCGCAGCGTCGCTCCGTTTAACGGTTTAAGGTTCGTCGGCCAGTTAGCCTCTACCACCTGAATGATCACCTTGCCCCTGTCTGCGAAAAAGCCGTTATCAGCAAAATACACTATCGTGTCGCTTCCCAGGTACCCTGCCGCCGGCGTGTAGCTAAACGAGCCGTCCTCGTTTCCGGTAAAAGCCGAAGCGTGCGCCGGCGCAACCCAATTCGTTGCCGTCAGCGGAAGGTTTTTAGGGTCACTGTCATTCCAAAGCACACCGTTGGCCGCGATGTTCAGGGTAACGCCTGCGCCAACATCATAAGTATCGTCCGCTGCTTGCGGCTTTCCGCCCCACAAAGCCAGATAAAGACTGTCAGCTAACCCGGCGCGATTAAAAGCGCCGCCCACTGCCAGGGCGTCATTGGCGCTGTACGCCAGCGCCAAAACCGTGGATCCGACAACGCCGCTATAGCATGCCAACCTTCACTGTCATAATAACCTACCCGCTGAGCAGAAAGGTAATCCGCGCAACCGTCAGTCTGGCACAGCCTGCGCATCGCGCCGCCGATATACAGACGGTGGTGAACCGGATCCATCGATAGAGAATAGACGCCTGAGTCCACCCCATAACCCAACGCCGACCAGGTATCGGTCGTTACATCAAAACTGGCGATGCCGTTCGTGCCAGAAACGCCGTTGGCATGCCCGAATGAACCGCCAACATAGATTGTATTGCCGTCTCTGGCTAAAGCGTTACCCCAGGCATTACTGCCTGAGAACGAGCCAATATCCTGCCAGGCAGCGCCGCTCCAGCGGGCAATTCCATTGACGTTGATGTCCAGACCACCCACATCCACCTGGGTAAACTGCCCGGCAACATATAGACGATCGCTGCCATCTACAGCCAGCGCATTCACCCGCCCGTTCATCCCGCCGCCGAGAGCTGACCAGCTTGCACCATCAAATTTGGCAATCCGTCTGGCCGTGGTGTTGCCGCTGGTGCAGGTTTGATCACCGCAAATATTATTATAAGATCCCCCGGCATATAAAACACCGGCGCTATCAAGCGCAAGCGCATAAACTGTGCTATCAAAACCAAACCCCAACGTCTCCCAGGTATCCGTCGCCGGCGTGTATTTCGCCACGTGATTCACCCGCTGCGTCCCCCCGTTAACATTCTGGAAGAAACCACCCACGTACAGACAGTCATTGGCGCTGTCCCACAATAAGGCATAAACCGTCCCTTCAGCAATACCACCGACCGTTGTCCATGTCCCGCTGGCCGGTGTGTAACGCGCCAGAGCTGGTGTATCGGTCGCTCCGGCATTGTCAAAATCACCTCCCACGTAAAGATTCCCTGATTCATCCCAGGCAAGGGCATAAATATTACTCTGCAATACTCCGGGAATACCCCCGTCGATCAGGGCAACCCATTCACCGCCGCCGGCATCCCACCGGGTAATATTATTGATCGGAGCCGTCCCGCCGTTAATATTCGGTATTCTTCCTCCCGCAAACAATCCCGCCTCGCCGCTATATCCCAGGGCATAGACATCATCCACAAGTCCGGTGTTGTATCCACTCCAGGTCGTACCGTTCCAGCTTGCCACCCGATAGTAAGGTGAATTAAAACCGCCGCCGACTACAATCGCTGCGCCATTATATGTCAGGCTCCTTACAAGTCCGTTGGTTCCAGAGCCCAACGCCGACCAGGTGGTCGTAGAAGGATCGTATCGAGCAACATTGCTGGCTGATACGCTGCCGCCAACCTGTGTGAACACACCGCCAACATAGAGCGCCGATGTATATAACAGACTATAAACCCGCATTCCAGCGGTCACCCCGCCATTCAACGCCGACCAGGTCGAAGTTGCCGGATTCCAACCAGCCACATAATTCAACCCCAAACCCGGAGTGCCGCCAATATCTGAAAAGCTTCCGCCGGCGTACAACGTCGTTCCATCCCAGGCTAACGCCCGCACATCGCTGTTCAATCCGGTGTAGGAACTCCCGCTGTATTCCATCGTCAAGCCGTTCCAGGCGCTGCCATCCCAGCGAGCGATACAGTTAATATTCTCGCTGCCGGTTTGCCAGAAAGCGCCGCCGGCGTAGATCGACGCGCCATCATGCAACAGGGCGTAAACTGGAGCGCTGAATCCATCGCCCATCGCTTGCCAGGTGGAGCCGTCCCACATGGCAACATAATTGGCGTCTGTTCCACCAGCGATAGTGAAGTCGCCGCCGGCATACAGCTTGCCGCTGGTATCCATCGTCAGGGCAAACACCTCGCCGTTCGTTCCACTTCCCAGGGCATGCCAGGAGCTTCCATCCCAATGGGCAACATTCTGGGCAGAAACATTCCCGGCCTGAAGAAACTTTCCGCCGATATAAACATCCGTTCCATGAACATAAATGGCATTTACATACGCGTTGAAACCGGCGCCGGTCAGGCCATCGACCGCCGACCACAGATCGTCGCCGCTGGCAAAACGCGGCGCTTCGCCGGGCGCGTTGATCAGGCGGAATCCCTGCGGGCCGATGCTCCCGCTGAACCCGTGTGAAACCGCCAGCGATCCATCCGCTTCGAGCAGATCAGATAGCGGAACGGCCCCAATCTGGCTGCCGCCAGATTCAGATGCAAATGATGTTTCACCAAAAGGAATCAATACACTCAGCAGAAAAATACATACGATAATGATCCGGGCGCCAATATTCATAAAGTCCTCCTGATTGTTTTATCTAAAAAACCGGATATGCAACATTATTCAATTATCATACTAATTCAAGTCGCTGCCTTGACAACCAGCTCTGCGCTTGTCGCTGCCAGAAGGGCGCTTTTTGCCCGACAATGACAACCAGGCGGCAACTTGAATTTATATTAATTCCCCACCTGATACATAAAATTATAGCATATCACATGGATTTTTCTTTACAAAATCTTTACATCTTCACTGTATTTTGAAGATGTGAATACTCCCATCGCCGCCGCCAGCGACCAGCGCCTGATTATCGGCAGTGAATGCCAATCGCGGCCAGATCATGATATTCAACACCCCGCCGGCTGTAAGCAACTGCTCATCCTCAACCGAAGCCGGATATTTACCATCATGCGAAAAAGCAAAGGGGTAGTACACATCTGTCTGCAGCAGCGCAAAGCCAATTGAAACCAATGCACAAAAAGCTTTGAATTAATTCGGTTTTAGATTACACTGAAGCTGTATCTTTATGACGAAAATGACTTCAAACAGGATGAAATTAATTTCCCGGAAAAGGAGACAAGAGAATGACACTAACCAGTTTATTGCTGTTTTTATTGATTGGTCTCATTGCCGGCTGGCTCGCCGGCAAGATCATGAAAGGCCGCGGCTTCGGCCTTGCCGTAAACCTGATCGTCGGGGTCGTCGGCGCTTTTCTGGGAGGCTGGCTCTTTGATCTGCTCGGCATCTCCGCGGGCGGCGGCTTCTTCGGCTTATTGTTGACAGCCCTGGTCGGGGCGATCGTTCTGCTCTTTATCGTAGGCCTGATCAAGAAAGCCTGATCTTCGCCCTGGCCTGTCTGGTAAATTTGCCAATCGAGATGTGCTATAATGAGTTCGTATTTATTTCTCACCGCTCTCTGCAAAGAGTCGTGGGACTACGGGGCCATGAGAGAGCGCTATCAAATTCAATTTGACTAAGGAGAAAAAATATCATGAATCTCAGTGAACCAAAATTCATTACGTGGTTAATCGCGGTCATTCTCGGTGTGCTTGGCATCATCGCTTTCCTCGTAACCATCCCGGTATTATCGGGCTTTGCATTCTGGCTGGTAGCAGCCGGGTTTGTCCTCCTCGCTCTGGCAACATTACTTAAGGGCCTGTAAAAGAATTACCTGGGGGCGAGGCTGCCGTTCGTTTGGTCGGCCCCGCCTGAAGACAGCTCGCCCCTTTATTAATTTACTCGTCTCAAGGGGTGAAAGCATAATAACAGTTCTACAAGTTTTTTCGACAAGCCTCGTAGATTTTATTCCACGCTAAATTGCAGTGCTTACTGTCAATGTTGGCTTTTGATCAGCAGTCACGCTGGCAGTCAACACCTGCTGTCTGATGCTATTAATAAGTTGTCATTTTATTTGAGCAAAGGAACATCAATGAATCTATGAAAAAAGTATTATTGCTCTTATGTGAAGGCATTGAAATTTATGAAGCTGCCGCCTTCTACGACGTGCTGGGCTGGGCCAATGAATATGGCTCGGAAAAGATCAAAGTGGTGACGGTCGGTTTGCAGAAAGAAGTCCGGGGAACTTTTGGAATCGGGCTTATTTCCGACGCACAATTATCCGATATAAAAGTGGATGATTTTGACGTCCTGGCTGTTCCAGGCGGTTTTGAAACGCACGGCTTCTACCGGGAGGCATATTCAGAACCCGTCGCAAATCTGGTCCGTCAATTTAACGAACAGGGCAAGATCATCGCTTCCATTTGCGTGGGCGCCCTGTTGCTTGCCAATAGCGGGATTCTCAAAGGGCGGCAGGCCACGACGTATAATTTCCAGGGAGGGATCCGTCAAAAACAACTCGCCGAATTCGGCGTGAACGTGGTCAATCAACCCATCGTCCATGACGGTAACGTGATCACTTCCTATGGCCCTGCCACGGCGATATCGGTGGCATTTGAATTGCTGGAGGAATTGACAGGTAGTGAAAACGCCAGCCATATCAGACAGATGATGGGTTTCCAGGAAAAAGGCCAGACAAATTATTAAAATTAACATAGCAAAAACAACGAGGAGAATATTCCATGAATCTGCAACCAAATTTAATAAAACTGACAAGTCTCACACTCAACCACGTTCCTGTGCTCTGGTTAAATCGAGGTACGATACCAGGACAATAGAATCACCGCATGATCAATAAAACAGATAAAAATCGAAAGACAATCAATCAGGGCGATATCTACTGGATTCCGCTTGAAGAACCTGACGGATCGGAACCGGATTACATTCACCCACACGTCGTTGTTCAGGACGACATCTTCAACCACAGCCGTATTCATACGGTGATAGTCTGCGCATTGACGACGAACATCAAACGCGCCAGCCTGCCCGGCAACGTACTCCTTGAAGCCGGCGAGGCCAATTTACCTAAGAAAAGCGTCGTGGTCGTTTCGCAAATATCCAGTGTGGATAAAGCGCAGTTGGGTGAATACATCGGGTCGCTGACCCGCCAACGAGTCGATCAGATACTGGCTGGTATTCGCTTCTTACAGCGCTCAACCGAACGCCCCCAGCCAGACGAAAAACCGGCGTCAAGT
>CAZDAW010000011.1:0-53292 GCA_964503685.1 uncultured Anaerolineaceae bacterium
TTCGCGAAGGTGGTCTGACGGTTGGCGCCGGCGTGATCACCAAGATTTTGGATTAGGTGAGATATATGGCTAAGCAAAAAATACGAATTCGCCTGAAGGCATACGACCACCGAGTCCTGGATCAATCAGCCAAGCGGATTGTCGAGACTGCGGAACGAAGTGGTGCCCATGTAGTTGGACCGGTCCCCTTGCCGACAAAAATTGAGCGCTTTACGGTTCGTCGCTCAACGTTTATCGACAAAGACTCCCATGAGCATTTCGAGATCCGCACTCACAATCGTCTGATCGATGTACTCGATCCGGATTCGAAAACAATCGATATGCTGATGCGGCTCAACCTGCCCGCCGGCGTCGATATTGAAATAAAAATATAAGAAAAATACTAATTTTAGTCGCAGAGATTTTCTGCGACAACCATCCAGAGTTGTGATATAATTGGGTGGTTTAAAAACAGGCAATAACGGGCTTAGCCCGTATTGAGGCAACGCAAGAGTTGTCATGTTCGCGGTCATAAAAAACCCGGAGAATCGCGGCATACAATCTGACTGCGGTGCGTTCGGAGATGATGCAGCCGAGCCCAGGCTGACAGTCTCGTCAAGATATCTTTGTTAAGGAGAAAAAAATAAATGTTGAAAGGGCTGATCGGTAAGAAAATCGGCATGACCCAGATTTTCGATGAAGCAGGCGTCGCCCTCCCGGTGACGGTCATCGAAGCTGGGCCATGCTACGTTACGCAGATACGAACCCCAGAAAAAGAGGGTTATACTGCAATACAACTGGGTTTCAGCGAGGTCAAACCCAAACGCCTTACAGGCGGCGAATTGGGACACCTCAAGCGGTTAAGTTTACCGCCTTTACGCTTTCTACGTGAATTTCGCGTCAAAAAAGATCCTGGTCTTAAAGAAGGGGATCAAATTTTGGTTGATGCCTTTGCGGTAGGCGAGCGTGTTGATGTTATCGGCACCAGCAAAGGTAAAGGCTTCCAGGGAGGCGTCAAACGCTATCATTTCAGAGGCGGTCCAAAGTCTCATGGTCAATCGGATCGTTTACGCGCGCCGGGTTCGCGCAGCTCTGGCACCACCCCTGGACGAGTCTATAAAGGGTCGCGCGGTGCAGGTCATATGGGCAATGACCGGGTAACCTCACAAAATTTGAAAGTTGTTCTGGTTGATCCCGAACGGAATCTGTTGGGTGTAAACGGAGCAGTACCTGGGCCAAAGGGCGGGTTGGTAGTGATTAAGGAGGCGCGGAAACAGTAAGCGCTTGCCGCCTGCTGAAATTCCACGATGGAGTTGCGACTATGGAAGTTGATGTCTTCAACATGGAGGGGCAAAAAGTGCAAACGGTAGATCTACCTGCCAGCATCTTTGAAGCTCCCATAAATATTGACTTGATGCACCAGGCTTATGTCCGACAAATGGCAAATGCGCGTTTGGGGACGCATAATACCAAAACCCGGAGCGATGTCTCTGGCGGCGGGCGCAAACCGTGGCGTCAAAAAGGGACCGGGCGCGCCCGTCAGGGTTCTACCCGTGCTCCGCACTGGAAAGGCGGCGGGGGCGTGCATACACCTCATCCGCGTGATTATACCCAGGCGATGCCGCGTACGATGCGCCGCGCGGCGCTTCGCTCTGCGCTCTCAGTTAAGGCTGCTGAATCAGGGATCGTTGTTCTGGATAAGCTGACTTTGCCGGAAGCAAAAACCCGCTTGATGGCTCAAGCGCTCAATAAACTGGTTGGCGAAGACAGCGCGCTGATCCTCATTCCGGAAAAGAACGAAGCCGCCGAGGTTGTTATTCGCTCAGCGAATAACTTGCCCGATGCAAAGACCCTGCTCGCCAGCTATATTAACATTCGTGATTTGATGCGTTTTGACAAACTGGTCATGCCGCTCAATGCATTGGATGTTTTAAAAAGTTTCTTAGGATAGGTAGGAGGAGTTATGACAACCATGTATGATGTACTCCGCCGCCCGCTGATCACGGAAAAATCAAATTATCAGAGTAGTCAACTGCATCAGTATGCTTTTGAAGTTCAAAGCGACGCGACCAAGACGGCGATTAAAGATGCAGTCGAAACACTCTTCAAGGTAAAGGTGTTGCGGGTTAATGTGGTAAACGCCCCGGCTAAACGTACCCGTCGCGCACGCAGCCGCCGGCTGATGGTTCGCCGATCGGGTTACAAAAAAGCGATTGTAACGCTCTCGCCGGAAGATAGAATCCCAATCTTTGAAGGGGTAGAGTAATGGCTGTTAAAGTTTATAAACCGATTACCCCCGGTCAACGAAATATGACCGGCTATAGTTTTCAGGAAATCACCAAAGCCAAACCTGAACGTTCGTTATTAATTTCTCCGCGCCGGTATGGTGGGCGAAATTCCTACGGCCGTGTAACCGTTCGTCATCGCGGCGGCGGCAACCGCCGTTACATTCGCCTGGTTGATTTCAAGCGCGATAAACGCGAAATTGCTGCCCGTGTTGCCGCCATTGAATATGATCCTAACCGCACTGCCCGATTGGCTTTATTGTTCTATGCTGACGGCGAAAAACGCTACATCATTGCGCCGTTAGACCTCAAAGTCGGAGATACTGTGCTGGCTGGAAGTCAGGCGGAAATTCGTCCGGGCAACAGTATGCCCATCTTCAATATTCCTGTGGGTACGATGATCCACAATATCGAATTGAAACCCGGAAAAGGCGGCCAGTTGGTTCGTGCAGCAGGCGGTTCAGCTCAACTGTTGGCGAAGGAAGGCGGTTTTGCCCAGATTCGTTTGCCATCTGGTGAAGTACGCCTGGTGCATCAAACATGCTATGCAACCATTGGCCAGATCGGTAATGTTGATCACAGTAATATCAAATTGGGCAAAGCCGGACGCAAACGCCACTTGGGCATTCGCCCGACCGTTCGCGGTACTGCGATGAGCCCACGTGACCATCCGCATGGCGGCGGCGAAGGTCGTCAACCGGCCGGTATGCCGGGCCCGAAGAGCCCCTGGGGTAAACCCACCAGAGGTTACAAGACACGCCGTAACAAGAAGACTGATCAGTATATTGTTCGGCGGCGAAGCAAGAGCACCCGCTAGTCGGTGGTGCTGCAAATGATGATAAGCGATAGAGAGGAACGATAATATGTCACGATCGCTCAAAAAGGGACCTTTTATAGCCCCGAAGCTCTTGAAGAAAATTGAGGCCATGAATACTCGTGGCGAGAAAAAAGTGATACGCACTTGGAGCCGGGATAGCACGATTTTCCCCCAGATGGTGGGACACACCATCGCTGTTCATGATGGCCGACGTCATGTGCCGATTTATGTCACCGAAAACATGGTGGGTCATCGTTTAGGAGAATTTGCTCCAACCCGCCATTTCCGCGGGCATGTGGCCGAAAAATCATCTTCGGCGAAAGGAAAGTAAACCATGCCAGCAGATATTCGAGCTCAAGCGCGCTATATTTCAATTTCAGCGCAAAAAGTACGTCTTGTTTTAGACTTGATCCGCGGGAAAAAAGCCGTCGAGTCTCTTAATACGCTCAAGTTCATGCAGAATGGCGCAGCTGATCCTGTTGCAAAAGTTCTGGCTTCGGCTGTAGCCAACGCGGAAGAAAACTTTGGCGTCAGCCGCGACGACCTGATCGTCCACCGGGCGTTTGCAGATGAAGCCCCCACGCGCCGCTGGCGTCGTTTTGGGGCGCGTGGCCGCTTCAAACCGTTGTTGAGACGGACCTCGCACATCACCGTTGTTCTGCGAGAGATAGAGTGAGTTAAGAGATCAGCAGTGTTGGCGAATCAAATCGTCCAATGCTGTAAAAGGAAAAATTGCCAGGAGATATTATGGGTCGTAAAGTTCATCCGATAGGTTTTCGTCTAGGTATCAACCAGCCGTGGCAAGGTCGCTGGTACGCCGAAGGGCGTGAATATACCCAACAGTTGCAGCAGGATTTCAAAATCCGCGACATGGTCCATGTCGAAGCTGAAAAAGCCGGTGTGTCGCGAGTTGATGTAGAGCGTTACCCAGGTAAAGTAAAGGTCACTGTGCACACTGCGAAGCCCGGCATCTTAATCGGGCGCAAAGGCGACAGCGTTAAGAAAATGCGCCAGAGCCTGGAAGAGTTGACGAGCAAGAAAATTGACCTGGAGATCAAGGAAATCAAATCGCCAGATACTGATGCTTATCTTGTCGCCAAGAATATTGCCGGTCAATTGGAACGACGCGTCAGTTACCGCCGGGCGATGAAACGGGCGCTTCAACAGGCCATGCGCCAGGGTGCGCAGGGCATCAAAGTTGAAGTTGGCGGTCGTTTGAGCGGCGCAGAAATGGCGCGCAATGTATGGCTGCGTGATGGCCGTGTTCCACTGCAAACTCTGCGAGCAAATATCGATTTTGCCCGTTCCGAGGCGCTGACTACTTATGGCCGCATCGGCGTCAAAGTCTGGATTTATAAAGGCGAAGTCGTGGCCGAAGTGGAAGAGAAAGCTGAAACCACTGAGGGCGTCTACGTCAGTGAATAATTTGGATAATAATTTCGTCGATTCTGAAAGACGATAGGAGAGATTGCTATTATGTTGATGCCAAAGCGTGTAAAGTGGCGTAAGCAACAACGTGGTCGGATGCGAGGTAAAGCCTTGCGCGGCGCCGAAATTTCCTTTGGAGAATTTGGCTTGCAGGCGCTCGAACCCGGTTGGGTCTCGGCTCGGCAAATCGAAGCCGCCCGACGTACCATTGTTCGTGAGATGCGCCGTCGTGGAAAGATATGGATCCGGATTTTCCCGGACAAACCATATACACATCGCCCACCCGAGACTCGTATGGGTAAAGGAAAAGGCGGTGTCGAATATTGGGTAGCAGTTGTAAAACCCGGACGGATTATGTTCGAAATTGGCGGTCTGCCAGAAGAAATTGCCATCGAGGCGCTCCGCCAGGCTACTTATAAGTTTTCAATCAAAACAAAAGTGGTCGCCCGACATGAAGTGACAGGAGAGCAAGCATGAAACCAGCACAAATTCGTGTTCTCTCTGATTTAGAGATACAAACAAAACTAGCAGATGCTCATCAGGAATTGATGAACTTACGTTTTCAACAGGTAACGGGGCAGTTGACCGATACCAGCCGGTTGGCAATCACCCGCCGGTTGATCGCCCGGTATGAAACTGTGCTTGCCGAACGAGAACGCGCAGCCTCTGCAGGAGGTGAGAAATGAATAACCGCCGACGTATGATTGGTATAGTGACCAGTAATAAAATGATGAAGACGGTTGTTGTGGAAATTACTCGAACCTACCGCCACCCCGTTTACAAAAAAGTGGTTCATAGCAGCCATCGGGTGAAAGCTCATGATGAATTGGGCTGTCAGGAAGGCGATCAGGTTCGCATTGTTGAAGCGGCGCCGATTTCTCGAGATAAAAGCTGGGTTGTTGAAACAATCCTGAAGCGTGAATCTCGTCAAGAAACTGCTGGCGTTAAGGAGTAACCCATGATACAGCAAGAAACTCGATTAAAAGTTGCCGATAACTCTGGCGCTCGTGAATTGCTGGTGATCCATGTCATGGGTGGTTCACGCCGTCATTACGGATTTGTCGGAGATGTTGTTGTGGCGACAGTAAAAACCGCCGCCCCGCAGGGCGCAGTAAAGAAAAGTGAAATCGTCAAAGCGGTTATCGTGCGCTGTTCAAAAGAATGGCGGCGGGAAGATGGTTCCTCCATCCGTTTTGATGATAATGCGGCAGTCGTTTTGGATAACGATGGTCAGAATCCAAAAGGGACGCGTATTTTCGGCCCCGTGGCTCGCGAACTGCGTGAAAAAGGTTTTATGAAAATCATCTCGCTGGCCCCAGAAGTTCTCTAGGGCAGCAAAACAGGAGCGAGACAATGGATGTAAAAATTCGTAAAGGTGATATCGTTGAAGTCATCAGCGGCAGAGAAGAAGACAAAGGCCACCGCGGTGACGTTATCAAGGTCATGCCCAAAGAGCGACGTGTGGTTGTGCAGGGCGTCAATGTTCGCACAAAACACCAACGCCAGACCCAGGCTCAGGGACGGACTATCAATCCAGGCAAGGTTAAGTTTGAAATGTCTGTACCTATTTCGAGCGTCATGCTGGTCTGCCCTAAGTGCAGCAAAGCCACGCGCGTTGCAATCAAACGGGAAGCGGAAAAAATACAACGGGTTTGCAAACGTTGTGAGGCGCTGATCGACGAATAGGTCGTCTGGGAGTGATATATGAATAGATTGAAAGATAGGTATCAAAAAGAAATATCACCTGCCCTGATGAAGGCTCTCAACCTGAACAATGTGATGGAAATTCCGCATATTGAAAAAGTGGTGGTCAACATCGGGTTAGGTGAGGCGTTGGATAATCCCAAAGCACTTGATGCTGCGGTATCTGATCTAAGCCAGATCACCGGTCAAAAACCGGTCATAACAAAAGCGCGCAAAAGTATTTCCAATTTCAAATTGCGTGAAGGTCGTGCAATTGGCGCTAAAGTGACATTGCGCGGCGATAAAATGTGGGCATTTTTGGACCGCTTACTGAATATTGTCTTACCGCGTGTTCGTGACTTTCGAGGCGTTTCTGCCGATGCTTTTGATGGGCGTGGCAACTATACGCTGGGTTTGCGTGAACAATTGAACTTCCCGGAAATTGAGTACGATAAGATCGATAAAATCCGCGGAATGGAAATAAGCATCGTAACTTCAGCCCGAAATGATGATCAGGCCCGTGCGTTATTACAAATGCTTGGAATGCCTTTCAAGAAGGGAGCTGCATAACATGGCCAAGAAATGTATGTCATATCGAGAGGCCAGACGACGGAAGTCGGTTCAGGTTCGCAATCGCTGCCAGCGCTGTGGACGTCCGCGTGGCTATCTCCGCCGTTTTGGTCTTTGCCGAATTTGCTTCCGGGAATATGCCCTGGAAGGTAAAATCCCCGGCGTTGTAAAATCTTCCTGGTAGCCGGTTGGAGGTACTGATAATGAGTGTGATAGATCCTATTTCTGATATGTTGACCCGCATCCGGAACGCGGTAATGATTGGCCAAACCGCTGTGGCTATGCCAGCTTCCAAGCTCAAGAATGAAATTGCCCGAATCATGAAAGAAGAAGGCTATATCGAAAGCTATGAAGTTGTCGAAAGCGAAAAACCCGGACAACAGGTTTTACGGATCCGCCTGAAATATGTGGGCGAACGCCGTCAACGCAAGTCTGTAATCAGCGGGTTAGACCGCGTCAGCCGCCCTGGCCGCCGTGTGTACACCAAGAAGCAAGAGATCCCATGGGTTTTAGCCGGGATGGGAATTGCAATCATGTCCACTCCGAAAGGCGTGATGACCGGACAGCGCGCCCGCCAGTTGAATGTTGGCGGCGAAATCCTGTGCTACATCTACTAAGCCTGAAGAGTAAGGAGGTATAGATACTGTGTCTCGAATTGGTCGTTTACCAATAACCATCCCGTCTGGCGTTGAAATCACCATCAAGGATACCTATGTCCATGTCAAGGGTCCCAAGGGCGAAATGGAACGAACATTTCCCCCGATGATTTCCTTGATGATGGAAAATGGTCAGTTACTTGTTCATCGTCCCAATGACGATGCGCCCGTGCGGGCAATGCACGGAACTGCCCGAGCTGTTATCCAAAATATGGTGACAGGCGTCAGCGCTGGTTTTGAAAAAGTGCTTGAAATTGACGGCGTGGGCTACCGCGCCGAGATGAATGGCGCAAATCTCGTCTTATACGTGGGGTATTCACACCCCGTTACTGTTGAACCCCCGGAAGGGATCAGCTTTGATGTCGATACTAAAACCCGCCAGGTATTTATCCGCGGTAAGGATAAAGAACAAATCGGGCAGGTCGGCGCTGATATTCGAAAAATACGTCCGCCCGAACCTTATAAAGGTAAAGGTATTCGCTATCAGGGTGAAAAGATTCGACGTAAGGCTGGTAAATCTGGCAAGGGTGCCAAGAAGTAAGGTGGATGCTTATGTCAACTAAAACTCGTAGTGAGCAACGCGAACGCCGCCATTTGCGGGTACGCAAGCGCATATTTGGGACTGCTGCACGCCCCCGCTTAAACGTTTTTCGGAGTTCGGCGGAAATATACGTGCAGGTAATTGACGATGAAACAGGCTGCACGCTGGTCTCTGCCTCAACGATTGATGCAGAACTGCGCTCAAAGATGCAGGGATTGAAGAAAACGGAGCAGGCGCGTTTGGTAGGTCAGGCGCTGGCTGAACGTGCAAAAGGTAAAGGAATCTCGACCGTCGTATTTGATCGTGGCGGCTTTGCATATATTGGGCGTGTAAAAGCCCTTGCAGATGCAGCCCGCCAGGGCGGTCTGGTTTTCTAAAGCCTTGATCTAGAAAAATAAAAAGGACCTGACTATGGAATTAATGGAATACCAAAGTTTGGAACAGGTTTACGACGAGCGCGTCATTGAAATTGCTCGTGTGGCGAAAGTGGTCAAAGGCGGCCGGCGGTTTTCCTTCAGGGTAACTGTCGTAACCGGCGATAATAAAGGCAAAGTGGGTATTGGCGTTGGCAAGGCCAATGCCGTCCCCGATGCCATGCGTAAGGCAACCGAAGCGGCTCGCAAGAACATGCGATCGGTTTATCTTTCTGGGACCACTATCCCTCATCAGGTGATCGGAAAGGTGGCAGGTTCGAAAGTTTTGCTCAAACCGGCCTCTCCCGGTACAGGTGTTATTGCCGCCGGCGGCGTTCGCGCTGTGTTGGAAACGGCTGGCGTGCATGATATCCTCACCAAATCTCTGGGCAGCGCCAACGTCTTGAATGTCGTTCAGGCAACACTACAGGCATTGGAGATGTTGAAATCGCCGAAAGATGAGGCTGTCCGGCGAAATAAACAAGTTAAAGACGTTTTGCCTTTCTGGGAACGGAGGAAAGATGCCTAAGAAATCCGCCCCTGAGACAAAGACCTTGCGAATTACCCTGGTGAAAAGTGGAATCGGATATTCCGAGAAACACAAAGCCACTCTCCGGGCGCTGGGTTTTCATCGCCTTCACCAAACGGTGGAGCATAAAGATACCCCCACATTGCGTGGAATGTTAGCCAAAGTGAATCATTTGGTTCGCATTGAATGACAGGTTTGAAGATGAAACTTAATGATTTATTTCCAAATGAAGGCTCAAAAAAAGAGCGCAAACGAGTCGGACATGGTCATGGCGCCGGCCAGGGTAAAACCGCCGGCCGCGGCACCAAGGGACAGGGTTCCCGTTCGGGCGGCAGCACCCGTCTGTATCACCAGGGCGGTAACCTGCCTTTCTTCCGCCGCCTCCCCTTCCGGCGCGGCGAGGGTTTCACCCCTCCACACCAGGTGGTTTACAATGAAGTCAACCTGGATCAACTGGATGCTTTCAAAGCGGGCAGCGACGTAACTCCTGAAACGCTTAAAAAGGCCAAACTGCTCCGAAAATCAGAAAATCCGATCGTGATTTTGGGCCGCGGTGAAATTAAAGCTGCACTCAAAGTACGCGTTCATCGCGTTTCAAAAGTGGCTAAAGAAAAGATTGAAGCCGCTGGCGGCAGTGTGGAAATTATCTGACTTATTCATAAAAAGGAGACACCAACATGAAGCGTTCAGCATGGCGCTACCTGTGGAAGTCAGAAGACATACGAAGAAAACTGTTAATAACCCTGATGCTGTTGATCCTCTATCGCCTGGCAGCCAATATTCCGGTCCCCGGGATCAATCGCGAAGTACTCACACAGCTTGGACAGACAGGCGGCGCAGCGGGAACGCTGTTCAATTTGCTTGATCTGCTTTCGGGTGGAACGGTTTCTAACTTTTCAATCCTGGCGATGGGGGTTTACCCCTACATTACAGCCCAGATCATTCTGCAACTGTTGGTGCCGATTATCCCGGCCTTGCAGCGGCGAATGGAAGAGGATCCGCGCGAGGGCCGCAAGTGGATGGAAAAATGGACTTACCTGCTGACTGTGCCGATGGCGCTGCTTTCGGCAGTCGGGCAAATCAACATTTTCTCATCGATGGCCGGCGGGGCAAGCGTTTTACTGCATTACGGTTTTAGCGGCGAAAACTTGCTGCCTACACTGGCGACCATTTGCAGTATGGTAGCCGGTACAATGCTGGGCATCTGGCTGGGCGAATTGATCTCGGAATATGGTATCCGCAATCAGGGTCTGTCTTTAATCATCTTTGCTGGTATCGTGGCTCGCATCCCGGTGAATTTCGCCAGCCTGTTGGCTGATCAGCAGAATCGCTGGGTGATCATCGTGGTCGCTGCCATCCTGTTACTGACGATCTTTGCTATCGTCTATGTTCAACAGGGTCGCCGCAATGTTCCGGTCATGTATCCGGGACGGCGCGTTGGCAACCGTATGTCCATTCCGGTCAAAGGCAATCTGCCTTTGATGGTGAATATGGCCGGCATGATCCCACTGATTTTTGCCCAAAGTCTGCTCACCTTCCCGGCGATTGTTGCAAGCTATTTTGTCAGTTCAAAAACCGAATGGGTAGCTAATCTGGCAGGCGGTATTCAAAGCGCCTTTGGCGGTCAGAGCGGCTGGTATTCGCTGATGTATTTCCTGATGGTAGTGCTCTTCACCTTCTTCTACACCGATGTCCTCTTCCAGCAGCAGAATTACGGCGAAAACCTGAAGCGCGTCGGCGCTCAAATTCCAGGCGTCAACCGCGGCGCGCCAACGCAGCGTTATCTCACAAAGGTTCAACGACGCATTACCCTTCCGGGAGCTTTATTCCTGGGGATTGTTGCTGTGCTGCCTTACCTGGTTGGGATGATCCTGCCGATTGGCTCGCGCCAATCCAGCCTCTTCCTGATCTCTTCGGCAGGCTTGCTGATCGTCGTTGGTGTGGTACGCGATACTTTCTTTAATATCGACGCCGAGCTGAAATTGCACGGATACGACGATACGCTGTTGGTCAAATAAGGGTAAAGATATGCCGACTTATATCGTCCTGTTAGGCCCTCCGGGCGCTGGCAAAGGCACTCAGGCGCAATTGATTGCTGAGAAACTTAATCTGGCTCATATCTCATCGGGCGATTTGTTCCGTGAGAATCTGAAGAAAGAAACCGAATTGGGCAGGATCGCCCAGGGATACATCTCGCGCGGCGATCTAGTGCCAGATGATGTGACAATTGCTATGATCCGTGAACGGTTAAGCCGGCCAGATTGCAAGGAAGGCGCTCTGCTAGATGGCTTTCCGCGCACCCCGGCTCAGGCTGAAGCTCTGGCAGAGATGCTGGTTGCTTTCAAAGGCGAGGTTGTGAAAGTGCCCTATATCTCGGTTCCGGCTGAAGTACTCATCGACCGGCTGGGGGGGCGCTGGACTTGCCCAAAAGATGGACAGGTATATCACGTTAAATTCAACCCACCCAAAACAGCAGGTCATTGCGACCTTTGCGGCAGCGAGTTGTATCAACGCGACGATGATAAGGCAGAAACAGTTGCCCGACGGATTAAAGTTTATTTTGAGCAGACTGCTCCGTTGATCGAATATTATAGAGAAAAACAATTGTTGGCAGAGATTGACGGGACCCAACCTATTGAGAAAGTTTCAGAACAACTCATGGCGGTGATCCCGGGGAAAAAGTGAAATAATGTCTTGGGAACACAATATCAACATCAAAAGCCCCCAGGAGATATCCATCATGCGGCAGGCCGGACGCATCAATGCCGAAGCCCTGGCAGCAGCAAAAGCTATCATCCGACCGGGAGTAACAACGGCAGACCTGAATGCAGCGGCTGAAGATGTCTTAAAAAAATATGGTGTTTATTCGCCCTTTAAAAATTACCCTGGCCCCTATCCCTATCCGGCAAGTACCTGCGTCAGCGTTAATGAAGAGCTGGTGCATGGCATCCCTGGAAAGCGCAAGCTGAAAGAAGGGGATATCGTCTCGATGGATTGCGGGACGGTCTTCGAGGGTTTTGTCGGCGACTCTGCGTTTACTGCCGGCGTAGGGGAAATATCTGCCCAGGCGCAGGAACTGCTGGATGTTACCCAGCAGGCGTTGCAGATAGGTATTGCCCAGTTTAAAGTCGGCAACCATGTGGGCGATGTAGGCGCGGCAATCGAGGCTTTTGTCAGGAGCCGAGGCTTCTATGTAACTCATGTCTATACCGGACACGGCGTTGGCCGGCAAATGCATGAGGGCCCTCAAGTGCCCAATTATGGGACGCCGGGGAGAGGCATCAAACTGCGCGCCGGCATGACCATTGCCCTTGAACCGATGGTTCTGATTGGTACGCCAGATACCCGGGTCATGAAAGACCAGTGGACTGTATGTTCACGGGATGGGTCATTAACCGCCCATTTTGAACATTCAGTGGCCGTGACAGAAAATGGCCCGATGATATTGACGGAATTGTGATTGATCTAGACGAAATTGTAAACAAACGGTATAATCTAAACTTTGGCTGGAATAACCGTAATTATCCGGTTATGATGAGGAGTAGATGTTATTATGAAAGTATCACCTTCCATTCGTAAACGATGTGCAAAATGCAAGATCGTAAAACGCAAGCGCAGATTATTTGTCATCTGCGAGAACCCTAAACATAAACAACGACAGGGATAGTGAGATATGGCAAGAATTGAAGGCGTTGACCTGCCGCGAAACAAGCGGGTAGAAATTGGTTTGACCTATATTTTTGGTATTGGACGCACCCGAGCGCATAAAATTCTGGACGCTACCAAGGTGAATCCTGATACACGCGTCAAAGATTTGACAGAAGCAGAACTGGCATTGCTGCGTGAATTCATCAGCAAAAACTACAAGGTGGAAGGTGACCTTCGCCGTGAAGTAACGATGAATATCAAGCGACTTGTTGAAATTGGTTGTTATCGCGGCATGCGCCATCGCCGTAATCTGCCCTGCCGTGGACAGCGAACACGAACCAATGCGCGTACGTGCAAGGGTCCCAAGAAGACAGTTGCCGGGCGCGGACGCCGTCGCGGCGCAACCAAGAAATAATTTAAAAACGATAAGTTTCGCCAGCTGGGTGGAGTCCTCCCTCCCATCGGCTGACCAGCAGGCTGAACTTCGAGTTGTAGGGCCGTCTTTGAATGGCCTGTTAATAACTAAAAAAGAGGTTCATAGCGAGGTATTATGGCTCAAAATGTACGCTCGACGCGCCGTTCATCAGGCGCTCGAAAAGTCAAGCGCATGCTCTCATCCGGGCAGGTGCACATATTTGCTTCTTTCAACAATACAATTGTCACCATCACTGATGGTCAGGGCAACACCCTTTGTTGGGGAAGCTCAGGTTCCGCTGGCTACAAAGGCTCGCGCAAAAGCACACCTTTTGCAGCGCGTCTGGCGGCTGAACAGGCAATTAAAGCCGCCCAGTCAATGGGTATCCAGGAAGTTGATCTGTATGTCAAAGGTCCTGGCCCCGGACGAGAATCGGCTATTCGCGCCGTGCAGTCAATGGGATTGAAAGTGCGCTCGATTTCTGATGTTACGCCGGTTCCGCATAACGGGTGCCGGCCGCCGAAGAAACGCCGCGTTTGATATTATTACTGAGATAGGGAGAACGGTATGGCGAAATATATTGGGCCGGCATGTAAATTATGCCGGCGAGAAGGTGAAAAACTTTTCCTTAAAGGAGAACGTTGTTTTACTCCAAAGTGCGCATTCGATAAACGCGGATTTGCTCCTGGCCAACATGGCCGCACATCGCAGGGGCGCAGTGAACGCGAATCGGTTTATGGGCACCAATTGCGGGCAAAACAAAAAGCGCGACGCGTTTATGGAACTTTTGAACGACAGTTCCGCCGTTACTACAATGTAGCGTTGCGCAGACGTGGCCTGACAGGTCTTAATCTGTTACAGATTCTGGAATCTCGGCTGGATAATGTGATTTTCCGTCTGGGTTATGCCAGCAATCGGGCCGAAGCGCGCCTGTTGGTTACTCATGGTCATTTCATGGTCAATGGTCGCCGCACAGATATTCCATCTATGCTGATCAAACCAGGTGATGAGATCGTTGTTCGTGATGGATCGAAAAGCACGACCTACTTCAAGGGTTTGTCTGCTGAAGCGGAAACACGAACATTACCGGCGTGGTTAAGCCGCGACCTCAAAACGTTATCGGGGACGGTTTTACGCTTGCCCGAACGCAGCGAGATCGACGGTAATTTAACCGAACAGCTTATCGTTGAGTATTACTCGCGGTAAGACCAACTAGCCTGATGCGCGGTAGTACAGGGTGTATCAGGGAGGGGTAAAACTGTGACAGGTTTAAATAATATGGTTACGCCAAAAGTCGAGCGAGAAGCAGAGGCTCGAAATTACGGCAAATTTGTAATACATCCTCTCGAACGAGGGTATGGCGTCACACTGGGTAATGCTATCCGCCGGGTTCTATTATCTTCCCTGGAGGGCGCTGCAGTAACTTCCATGCGGATTTCTGATGTCCAGCATGAGTTTAGCGACATTGCCGGCGTTCGGGAAGACGTCGTCCAGGTCATGCTCCAGGTCAAACAACTGCGTTTGCTGCTGCATGAAGTGGATACCGCTCACATCCATCTGGATGTTCGAGGCGAAGGTGTGGTGACTGCGGCTGATATCGTTACACCGGCGGAAATTGAGATCATCAATCCGGATCTTTATTTATTTACGGTTGATGACAATAAAACTCGCCTGGAAATTGATATGACAGTCGAACGTGGACGCGGGTATTCACCGTCGTCTGAACGAAGTGGGCACCTTCCCATTGGCGAATTGCCGGTGGATGCTATCTTCAGCCCGGTGCGGCGTGTTAACTGGAATGTGACTTCAGCCCGCGTGGGGCAGAGCACGAATTTTGATAAATTGATTCTTGAAATCTGGACGGATGGCACAATTGCTCCTGAGAAAGCACTGGGCACTGCTGCAAATATCCTCATCAGTCACTTCCGCTTTATCTCCGGCGTCAACGAAGAGACCCTGGCAATCGGAATAGAGAAGGAAGTTGTCAGCAGTCATCTGACAAGCGAAGCTGCTGAGACTCCAATTGAAAACCTTGATTTGTCAGTACGGGTATTTAACTCCCTCAAGCGGACGGGCATCACCACTGTGGGTGATGTGCTGGATCTTTTGGATAAGGGAGATGAGGCAGTGATGTCCATTCGGAATTTTGGCGAGAAGAGTCTCGATGAATTACGCGAAAAAATGACCGAAAAAGGCTTTATGAAGGAAAAAAATGAAGTGGAGTAAGATGAGATGCGACATCAGGTAGCAGGACTTAAACTGGGCCGTAAAAAGGATGCACGAGCATCTTTGCGACGGACATTGATTAAGCAACTTTTTGAACATGAACGAATTACTACAACTCAGGCGAAGGCAGAAGCTATTCGCAGCGAAGCTGAGAAGCTGATTACCCGGGCGCGCAACAGCGGTAAAGCCACTGACATTGAAAAAGTGCATGCCCGCCGTATCGTTGCTTCACGCCTGGGCGACGCGGACATTGTCAAGAAACTCTTTGATGATATTGCTCCGCGATATGAAAATCGTCCGGGTGGTTATACCCGTGTTTACAAGTTAGGTCCCCGCCTCGGCGATTCCGCAGAGATGGTACGGATCGAACTGGTTGAAGATTAGGATCGATCAGTCCGGAATTAATCAACCGGATTGAAATGGCACGTTACCAAGTTATTCTTGCTTATGATGGCACCTGTTTTCAGGGATTTCAACGTCAGGCTGAAAACCGGACAGTACAGGGTGTTGTAGAAGCAGCGTTACGTCGGCTGGGTTGGTCTGGCAAATCCATTTTGTCGGCTGGAAGAACGGATAGCGGTGTGCATGCTACCGGACAGGTTATCGCATTTGACCTGGAATGGGGGCATACCCCGCAGGATATGCGCCAGGCGCTCAATGCGTATCTTCCTGATGATGTAGCGGCTCAATCTGTGCAGAGGGTTCCGCCCGATTTTCACCCTCGTTATGATGCTACGGGCCGCTGTTATCAATATCATCTGTACTGCTCGCCGGTGCGCAACCCATTACGCGATCGTTATGCGATGTGGGTGCGCCAGCCGCTTGAAATTGCCCGGATGCAAAGATCAGCAGCGTTCATCGTTGGGCGGAACGATTTTGCCTGTTTTGGCGTTTCACCTCGTCCGGGGGGAAGCACCATCAGGACCGTTACTCGCGCTGAGTGGCGTGAGATACAGGATGGTTATCAGTTCGAAGTTGAAGCGGATGCGTTTCTGTATCACATGGTCAGAAGGCTGGTTTTTTTTCAGGTGATGGTCGGACAGGGTATGTTGCCCCCGGAGGCGATTCGAGACGCTATCGAAAAGCGGGTAATCCCCTCGATTGGGTTGGCTCCTCCCCAGGGCCTGATCCTGAAAAAGGTGTACTATCCATCGTTTGAGCAACAAGGTAACGAAACACTCTAATGAAAGTGGAGAGGATGACTGTGGACAAAACATACGTCCCGAAAGGTAAAATAGATCATCAATGGGTTGTGATCGACGCCAATGGTAAAACGTTGGGTCGTTTGGTCACTCAAATTGCAACCATTTTATTGGGCAAAGACAAACCCACCTATACCCCCGGTGTGGATATGGGCGATAGGGTTGTCGTCATCAATGCCAGCAATATTGCTGTAACCGGCAATCGGATGGAAACCAAGTTTTATTATTCCCATTCCAATTATCCCGGCGGTTTGAAGAGCATTTCGCTGCGCGATCAGCTTCGAAAGAATCCGGAGCGGGTGATTCAGCATGCTGTAAAAGGGATGTTGCCGCATAACCGGATGGGCCGGCTTTTGCTCGGTAAGCTGAAAGTGTACGGCGGCGCTGAGCATCCCCATCTCGCTCAGAATCCAAAAGTGGTTGAATAAGGAGTAGGAGAGAACAATGGCTGTTCAGTATTTTGAAGGTATTGGCAGACGTAAGGAAAGCACAGCCCGCGTTCGTGTTTCGAGCGGGTCAGGGCAGTTCAGCGTCAATGAAAAGCCTCTTGAGGTGTACTTTAACCGTCTGGGAGATCCGGAGACTATCCTGGCTCCTATTGCAGCAACCGGTCAGGACCCCAAGTTGTATGATATCACTGTTATTGTGAACGGCGGCGGCGTGACAGGTCAAACTGACGCCGTTAAGTTGGGCATAGCTCGCGCATTAACAAAAATGAATCCTGATTTCGGTGTTGCCATGCGCAAGGGCGGTTTCTTGACTCGTGACCCACGCGTCAAGGAGCGCAAGAAACCTGGTCTCAAACGTGCCCGCAAGGCGCCGACCTACACGAAACGTTAATATTTTATTTGCTCTTTCACTCATTGTAAGGTGAGTATTGACCTGACCCCTTCGTCTCTTTTCGTTTAGAAAAGAGAGGGGGGTTAGGTTTGCTTATTTAAATCGCATTCAAGAATACAGTTTCCACGTGCCGGATTTTCTATGAAGAATAAACTGTTACCTGTTGATCATTATCTGGAGTCTGTTTTTAGCGCCGTTGGCCTTGATAGACTGACCTGCGTTACCCTGATCGATGCGCAGAATCTGGCGCAGTTTCACCATCCGTCATTTTCGCCGAGCGCAGCTGTTATTGTGATGCAGGTCAATTCCTCATCCCTGGCTGAAAAATTAAAATCCATTCTTCTGACGGTTTATCCCCCCGACCACCCGCTGCAACTGGTGCATGACGCCGGGATGCCTATAACCGATTTAGAATCGCTGACGCTGGGCCAGCTCGATCGCAGTCAAAAAATGGAGAATCAAACCGCATTGTATATCCCCCCATTGGACCGCGCCGCGGCTTTTGAAGATTTTCAGGAAATCGTGGCTCATCTGCGGGCACCGAATGGTTGTCCCTGGGATCGGGAGCAGACGCACCAATCTTTACGCACCCCATTATTGGAAGAAACCTACGAGACCCTCGATGCAATCGATCGCAGCGACCCGGCCAAGATGGCCGAAGAGTTTGGCGATTTGCTGCTTCAGATTGTGCTTAATGCCCAGATTGCTTATGAAGCCGGTGAATTTTCAATGGTCGATGTGCTGCGCGGCATTAATCAGAAGATCGTCCGTCGCCATCCGCACGTTTTTGGCGATGCCCAGGTTGATGGTGTGTCGGGAGTGCTGAAAAACTGGGAGCAGATCAAGGCGGATGAGCGCAAGAAGAACGGCGAAGCGGGAAAAAGTTTACTCGATGGCGTTTCGGTTGCCCTGCCGGCGTTGAATCAGGCGCAGGAATATCAGGCGCGTGCGGCGCGGGTCGGTTTTGACTGGCATGAAATCAGGGGCGTGATCGAAAAGGTTAACGAAGAGTTGGAAGAAATCCAAAACGCGGTGACGGCTGCAGAGAGAGAAACTGAAATTGGCGACCTGCTCTTTGCTGTGGTTAATCTGGCGCGCTGGTATGGGATCGATGCTGAAAGCGCTCTGCGCGGGACGAATATCAAATTCCGCAACCGTTTCGTTTTCATCGAAAAATCAGTGACTGCCCAGGGGAAAAAATTAACCGATCTTTCTCTTGAAGAATTAGATGCTTTGTGGGATAAAGCCAAGGATTTGGAAGAATAGATTGGCTGTCATTTGGCCAGCAACGGAAAATAATGTGCGCTGGGTTGAGGAGAGGGCAGAGTCGTTAGCGTCATCAATAGCCAGCCGGCGTCGTCGACTCTGAAAGGCCACTCGAAACCGGTCTCGCCTGCCTGACGAGGAAATTTGAGGTCGATGATGCTGTCTTTATGGGCACGCGCCTTGCCGGTTTGCCCGCTCAATAGAGCAGCATAACCTACTGAGGGCCATAGATTACCTTCATCGATCTTAGGCAGGTCAGTCAGTGATGTCCAATCCGGGCGCGGCGACTCATCCCAGGTGTTGTAAAGTGCGGTCATCACAGCCTGAGTGGCGGGTTCATTTGCCTCGATAACGCCGAACAGGTGCGGCCAGACCTGCGCTGCCGTATCAGGATACCAGCGTAAAAGATTGGGCGTTTCGTGCGCGCCGTTCTCATCGATTTCTGACCAGTAAAGCTGAATAGCAGGATTGTACAATACCGAGATGATTCCGTTTCTTACCCGCCCGGCGGCCTCTTCATATACCTGCGCCTGGGCCGGGTCGCTGAAGACTTCGGCCTCCAGATAGGCCATCGATTTCAACCCCCGGTAAACCTCGCTGTTGTCCATCAGGTATTTGACGCGGTAATCGGATTTGGCCCAGGTTAATCCATCTGCTTGTTGTAAAGAGAGCATTGCCCCGGCAATCGTCTCGAATTGTGTTTTGTTGCCAGGGGCATTGAGAAAACCGACATTGCCGCCTGCGTCGTAATAAGCCTTCAACACGTCAATAAATGTGGATGCAGCGCTGTCAGTGGCGTCGTTATAATTGCACAGGTAAGGGTTGCCTGATTTCAGACAGCGCGTCTCACCGCTGCCGTCGGCGCGATAGAAATATTCGTAAGGCACGTGAATGCTGCTGTCCAGGTGATTCAGATACCAGGTGATCCAGCCTTCAGCGGTATCCAGTTTTCTGGCAACAGGCGCCTGCAAGAGCGCCCATACGCCCAGGTTGCTGTAATAGGGGCTGACCCGGAAGTATTCCACGCCGTTGCGTGTAGCGGCGGCGGTATGATGAACCTTAATTGCCCCATAACTCGGCTGGCCGGAATCCAGATATTGCAGACTCATAATCCAGTTGGCGACTGTTTCAACGTTTGTTGAAGAATGCTGAAGCGCGCTCGCTGGAGATGCGTTGGCAGAATGAACCAATGTTGTGAGCAAAGTCAATGCGCATGCAAACAAAATGATGTATGGGAATCTTTGGCTGGTGGGTTTGTTCTTCATCGACAGCCGATGGGTTATCCAGCTCAGGATGGCTTGAAATAAATGGCCGTGTCGCTTACCCCATTGCTCGACCAATCGCAGCGCCAGTTTTGGAGTTGCGCCTCAACCTCGGCCCAGGCCGGCGAGGCCGGCCCTTTTGTCAGCCCGCGGGCATTGGGCGAGTGGGACTTGCCGGGCAGATAGAGGTGTACGTTATCCAGAATCAGGATGCCGCCCGGTCTGATTTTATCCAGCGCTGCCAGCATACACTGCTCACGGTAAATGCCATCCACCAGAACGAAATCCAGACTGTTGGCTGGAATGCTTTGGGCAGCCCGGACGTACGCTGGCTGGCCGTCTGGGGCGGCTTCTTCTTTTGTGTGGAGCTGGTAATTGACGTTTGCCAACCCGTCGGCTTTGAGCATCCTGCTGACCCGGTCATACCATTCCGGGTTGTGTTCAATGCTGGTCAGGGCGGCGACCCGCCGGGCGAACCAGAGCGTGCTGCGCCCGGAGCCAAATTCAAGCCCTGTATGGCTGGGCTTGAGCCAGCCCTGCAAAAATTCGTTGGCCTGCGGGCTGAGCCAGGGCAGGTTTGGATTTCGGCGGCGGTAAATCTTTTCGACAATGCGATTGAAGATGTATCGGGGTGTCCAATGGCGAAATGTTCTCATGAGGTAATTTTACCTGAAAAAATTTTTTCAGCGCAGTGATTTTCTTGCCAGGACTTTTACAGGTTGGTTATGCACTGAATCGAGATTGTTCTATAACTTGGCGGGAACACCAGCTGGATTTTATGTGCGGCAATGTGAGATAATTTATTGTTTCTCTTCCAATAATTTCCGAATCGTCTTGATCTGATCTTTTGATAATTTTGCTTCATTGAAATATTCTTCATCGTCGTTCAAAATGCTCTGGCCAAGTTTTGAGTGGCGCCACATTTTAATATCCTCTTCCAATGGTGTGCCGATGATGTCTTCTAGAATGAACTTGCCGTCAGACATCGTCAACACTCGCTTGGTTTGCAGGGCAACTGATTTATCGTGGGTGACTACCAGGAAGGTGGTTCCCTGGCTGTTGTTGATCTCGCGCAGCAGTTTCATCAGGGCTTGCCCATTGACCGTATCCAGTGAACCAGTGGGTTCATCAGCCAGCACCAGAGGTGGATTGTTGGCCAACGCTCGCGCCACGGCAACCCGCTGGCGTTCCCCCCCCGAAAGCTGACCGGGCAAGCGGTTCATCTTTTCGGACAGGCCGACGAGGTTCAACAATTCCTCGGCGCGTACCCGGCGCGGGCTACTGGCTAGGTGATCCATCATCGGCGTTTCCACATTCTCGCGGGCGGTCAGGGTGGGAATCAGGTTGTGAAGCTGGAAAATGAAACCAACCGTTTTGGCTCTAAAGTGATCCATATCCCGGATGGTCGTCAGGTCCTTGCCGTTAATGTAAATCTTCCCGCTTGTAGGCAGGTCCAACCCGCCGATCACGTTAAGCAGGGTGCTTTTGCCGCTGCCGCTGGGGCCCATCACGGCAACCAGTTCGCCCGGGGCGATTCTCAGGTTCACGTGGTCCAACGCCCTCACTACGTCGCCGTCGCCGTAAAACCGGCACAGGTCGCTGGTTTCGATGATCCAGGTCTGTAAAGTATTTTGATCCACCATTATTATTTACCTCTCAAGTTATTCGGCCCGAATATCGCCGAAGGTTGGCCCTATTTAAAGTCCGGCCATCGACCGGGTAAATATTATTCGTAGCGCAAAGCCTCAATGGGCTGCATGCGGGTTGCCCTTAGCGCCGGGATAAATCCGCCCAAAACGCCCAGAGTCAGGGCAACGACAAAAGCCCGAATGAATTCTTCGTAGCTCAGCTTGAGCGACAACATTTCACCATAAATGGGTATGTTTGCCAGTAACACGCCAAGTAAATACCCGAACCCGATTCCGATCACTCCGCCGATCAGCCCCAGAATCACAGATTCTTCCATAATCAGCGAGAGAACCCTGCGCCGCCGCCAACCCAGGGCGCGCAGCACGCCGATTTCCCGCGTCCGTTCCATCACAGACATCAGCATGGTATTCATCACAACGACGCCAGATACCAGGATTGCCAGGAGGGATATGGCATTCATCATCGCGTCGGTCGCTTTCATATCCGGCATTTGTTCGGCAAAGTTGGCGGCTAAGGCAGCAGATGCGTCCGGGAATCGGGTGTTGATTTCGTTGACGACCGCTTCAGCTTTGAGCGGCTCTTTTAATTTGATAAGCGCCAGCGTCGATTTTCGCGGTCGGCCGACAAAAGCCTGCGCTTCGCGCAGCGTGATGACGCCGCCTATCTCTTCCCAGCCGATCCCTGTTTCATAAATACCGACGATGCGGAAACTGGCGTTGCCGAGCATAATCTTTTCACCGACTTTCTTCTTGAGTGATTGGGCCGCCGTACGTCCAAGGATGATCTGGTGTTTGCTCTTCAGTGGTTCACCTTCCACAATTCTGAAATGTTTTATGGCGTGCCCGTTGGGTTCATATCCCATGATGATAAAAAAACCGCCTATATCGGGCATGGCTATGGCTGTTATTTGCATACCGTTGACATATTCCACATCTGGCAGGGCGGCGATTTTATCGAGTATGCGTTGATCGATCGCGCTTAAACTGGTATCGGCGATATCGGCCTGTCGGACAACGATTTCGGCGTCGGATTTTGAAGCAATTTCATTTAACTGTCCCGATACGCCTTTAACCATGCCTTCCAAGGCAATGATTGCGCCCACCGTGAGTGTTATACCGAGAAGCGTAAGTGCTGTGCGGGTTGTACGCTGCCATAGGCTCTGGATGGGCATGCCGCCAACCGGCAGTCGCCGGGCGCGCCCGCCGGTTGAGCCTCCCTCATAGCGCAGCGCTTCAATGGGCTGCAGTCGCGCCGCCCGCCAGGCAGGATAAAGCCCGCCAATGAGTCCCATGGTCATGACGACCAGAAAGGCCTGGCCGATCAATCCGGGCGTGATGTTTGATACTGTAGCGCCGAATGACCCCAATACACCAGAGAGGGAAGTGATGCACAATACACCCAGCCCGATCCCGACAACACCGCCGGCCAGACAAACCAGCACCGATTCGCCGAAGATCATCAACATTACCTGCCGGCTGCTCCAGCCTATGGCCCGTAAAACGCCGATTTCCCGCGTGCGCTCCATAATCGCCATCAACTGCGAATTCATCATTCCAATGCCCCCGATGAAGATCGCCAATCCGGCAATGACCCAGACAAGCCCGCGGACAATGTTGATTTGAGATTGTAACGATCCCAGGTCCTGAGCGCTGCTGATCGAAAAATTAGGAAAACGGCGTTCAATACGCTCAATGACGCGTTCGGCGAAATCGGGTTCTTTTAATTTGATGTAGAAGAGACTGACCTTGCGTGGCTTGTTAAATAAAATTTGTCCATCCGAAAGGCGTATCACGGCCCCGGAATCTTCGAAGGCGTCGCCGGTCTCATAGATGCCGGTGATGCGAAAGGTGGTTCCTTGCAGGCGCAATGTGTCGCCGGTTTTCTTGTCGAGCTTTTCTGCCGCGGCTTTGCCCAATAGTAGAGGTTTGCCTTCGGTTTTTCTTACTGGTTTTGCATTGATCGTTTCCCCTTCGATGACCTTGAAGCGGGCGATAACGAATCCATCTTCAGGGTAGGCAAACACATAAAAATAGGGGATTTTTTTTGTCGGAACAAAACTCTGCAGCATCCCATCTACAGCCGAAACACCCGACATCTCGCGGACCTCTTCTCCTATTTCCTGATCCACCGAGCTTAGCGCCAGATCCATTTTATCCGGCTGGGTCAACACCAGGTCGGCTTTACTGCCAGAAAGGCTTGAGCGATAGCCGGCTTCAAGCCCATCGGCCAGGGTGCCTAGGCTGATGATGGCGGCGACGCCAATTGCTACGCCGAGTATGGTCAGTAACGTGCGGCCTTTGCGCCGGATCAGGTTCTTGATAACCATGTTTACGCTTTCTGTCTGCCAGTTGCCATCTGGTCAAGCAGCGCAGGGTACTGTTTTTCCAGAAATGAAAATAAGTCGTGCGCTTCCAGCAGCCGCTCTTTTAATTCGGGCGGTTTATTTTCCATCAAAGCCAGCCCGCGTTCGGTGGTTTTATGCAGGTCTGCCCATAGATCAAGCCATTGGCGCATGTAAAGAATCCATCCGCCTGGCTTAAAGCGGTAATAATCTCGCCGGGGAACAGGCGAGGCTACTCGCTCGATGAGACCGACCTCGGCCAATAAACGGGTGGTGGTGCTGACGGCGCTTTTGCTGGCGTGCAGTTTCTCGCACAGGTCGTTGATTGATTGCGCCGGTGGGTCAGAGATGAGTAACACGCCCAGCACCCTGCCGCCCATGCGCGGCATCCCCATTTGCTCAAAGAATAATCCGATATCTTCGATGAAATGTTTTTCTTCCAGCATAAAGTCGCCTTGTTTTGTAAAGAGATTATAGAAGTCATTTCAGAGTGATTAATATGATTACATTATATTATGTTGATTACGTTCAGTCAATACAGAACGGTAAGAATATACAATATAAAGATATTTTTCTTGAGCTTAATCTGAAAACCATGCGGATACATCAGCAATCGGTAGCATTTTGGTATTGGTCATCTGTCCAGTATTCCCCTGAAAAAATGGTTGATCAGGTTTTATTCTTACGTTCGTGGTTTTTTGGTATTTTTATATGGTATATGGGATATAATTACTGGATGTAAAAACCTTCAACGGTGATGAGACGTTATTTATCAAAAATAAAACCTGATGCAACGAGTGGGTCAACGAAACCGATCACCTGTTTTTTGATCTGAATCGTTATTCCTTTATCTGGCGAATTTCGTTTCATCCACACGTGATTGATTTATAGATAATCTACCTGAGGTGAAAACATGACCAGCATCGTCTATTACGGTTCTCCGCGCCAGGCTCGCCTGGAAGCGAAAGAAACTCTTCCGGCCAAGCTTGATTTGATCCTTGATCGTCTCCATTTGCGCGATCGGGTTAAAGATGAGACAGTCGCGCTGAAAATGCATGTGGGCAATAATATCGGCTATTCGGTGATCCACCCGGTATTTGTCCGCAAGGTGGTGCAGGCCATTAAAGACGGCGGTGGCAAGCCTTTTGTTGCCGATGTCGATTGGGACGTGATTGACTCGACCACTCGCGGTTATACGGCCGAAGTTCTGGGCTGTCCGGTTTATCCTATTGCCGGCCCAAAAGACAAATATTTCTATACCCACCAGCGCGAGTATAAAAATATCAAGGAATGGAAAGTGGGTGGGATGATCGCGGATGCGAGTTTCCTGGTCAATTTTGCCCACATCAAGGGGCATCCGAGCTGCGGCTTCGGCGGCGCATTCAAGAACATTGCCCTGGGCTGCATGATTGGCGAAACACGCGGCGCCATGCATGATACCGCTCATTATGCGCCTTACTGGTTTGCCGATAAATGCCGCGACCCTGAGACCGTCAAGCGCATCATCGCGTCGTGCCCGCACGGCGCTTTGGTTGAAGATAAAGAACGCCCCGGGGAAATTCACCTGCACACCGAGCCCTGCAACCAGTGTATGCGCTGCCAGCAGGTGGCCCCTCCGGGCAGCCTCAAACTTGAGCCGGAAACCTTTTTCGCCTTTCAAGAAGCCTGCGCTATCAGCGTGGGCATCACGCTTTCAACCTTCGCTCCGGGTAAGGCAATTCACCTGGCGCTGGCGACGCACATGACGCCTCTTTGCGACTGCTTCGGTTTCACCAGCATGCCCATTCTGCCCGACGCCGGCGTTTTCGGCAGCGACGATATTGTCGCTCTTGATCAGGCCGTTCTGGATATGACGGCCAAAACCCCGTTGATTGAGGAGAATATTCCGACCTCAATGGAAGTAGTTTCCCGTAAAGGGCATCCGTTTTCCTGGATTCATGGCGTCTATAAAGATCCCTATCGGGTGACCGAATATGGTGAAAAACTGGGTCTGGGTTCGCGCCAGTACGAACTGGTCGATGTGCTGCCGGTGGAAGATATCCGCCCAGCGCCGATGGGTTATATCCCGGCCAGTTAGGGGATTAAAACGGCAGCGCCCTGCACGCGTCCCCGGCGCAGGTCTTCCAATGCCTGGTTTGCCTGATCGAGCGCATATTCCTGGACGCTGATCTCCAGCGGGATATCTTTCACGGCTTCCAGTAATTCTTCACCGTCGCTGCGGGTCAGATTGGCAACGGAGCGGATCACCCTTTCTTCCCAGAGTGTGCTGTAAGGGAAGGAAGGGATGTCGCTCATATGAATGCCCCCACAAACCACAACCCCGCCTTTGCAGACTGCCTGCAGGGCAGCTGGAATCAACGCGCCGACCGGCGCAAAAATGATCGCTGCATCCAATAAATCAGGCGGGCGCTCGTCAGATCCGCCAGCCCAGGCAGCGCCCAGGCGGCGGGCGAATGCCTGTTTTTCAGTGTCCCCCGGCGTGGTGAAAGCGTAGATTTCCTTACCTTGATGCACGGCAACCTGAGCGATGATATGCGCCGCCGCGCCGAAACCGTAAATTCCTAATTTCTGAATAGGTTTACCTGCCATGCGGTAGGAGCGGTAACCAATCAGGCCGGCGCACAGCAGCGGGGCGGCCTGCGCATCGGTGAACCTTTCGGGCAGGTGAAAGCAATAGTGCTGGTCGGCGACGGTATATTCGGCGTAACCGCCGTCGATCGTATAACCGGTGAAGCCTGGGTTATCGCACAGGTTTTCCTGCCCTTTTAAGCAGAAGGTGCATATCCCGCAGGTACGCACCAGCCAGGGGACGCCGACCCGTTCGCCGATTGCAAACCCGCTGACCTTTTCGCCCACTTCGACTATTTTGCCCACGATCTCGTGCCCCAAAATGAGAGGCAACTTGGGTCGGTCAAGCTCGCCGTCGAAGACGTGCAGATCGGTGCGGCAAACGCCGCATGCCAGCACCTTGATCAATAATTGCTCTGCTCGCGGTTGCGGAACAGGAACTTCGCTACATACCAGGGGTTTACCCTGGGCTTCCAACAGCATGGCTTTCATATAAGGTGGGTGAGTGTCCATTTCGATTGTCTTATCCTTTTCGATAACTCCCCGGATAGGCCTTGTTCCAGAATTGCTCCCGGCGCTCTTTTCCGGCGACGATTCCGATCAATTGAGATAATAATTTCACACCGACGTAATGGGGCAGCGAACCAAGCGCCCCCCAGAAAACATTGGCCGCATTGCCGCGGTCAGAGAGCAATTCGAGTATCTCATAAGTGGTGATCGGGTTGCGCGCTCCTCCCCACAGGCAGATTTTGCACAGCGGGTAAAATACCCTGGTTACCCACAGGCTTTTGCGATGGTTTTTCCCAATCTGCTCTTCGATCATTGCCGGGTAGCGGCTAATATCTCCGCACAGGATGGCTTCGGCAGCCAGACGGCCGCTCTTGATCGCCGGGCGAATTCCCTCGCCGGAGAAGGGGTCAACCAGGCTGGCTGCGTCGCCAACCAGCAGCGAATTTTGACTGGCGATGACAGCGCCGGGAGTGTAAAGCGGAATGGGATGCCCATGCAGCGTGATCCCATCCAGGCTGATCCCGTATGTCAGCATCACATCAATGAGAACCTGGCGCAACTCGCCGGGTTTGGGGTTGGCCTGGATGATTCCGATGGAAAGATGATTCATTTTTGGGAAGATCCACAAATAACTGTAGGTATTGCGCGGAAAAATAAAGGTCGGTTTGTGGGTGTAAAGATTGAAGATCGCTTCGGGGACGTTGACTTCTGCCTCGATGGCCGACATCAAGCGCCGATTCTGATTCAAGTTCAGGCTGCGCGCCACGGTCGAATTCGAGCCGTCGGCTCCGATAAGATATCGTGTTGTGAAAATCTCGCCGCTGGTCGTTTCGATGCTCACGTGGTGATCGGCTTCTATCACGCTCTTAACCGCGCATTCCTGGCGCACTTCACAGTTGGCGTGTTCGAGGATGTACTGATCGAAGCGCTCACGCATCACCAGCGCCATGATGCCTGTATCGCAGGGTATGGTCACTTTGCGTTTGCCAAAGTGATAGTTGAATCCATTGACAGTGGATTCGATGGCTGGGCCAAAAGAAAAAGGAAAGTGCTGCTCAAGGAACGAAAGCGATAATCCCCCACCGCAGGCTTTGTAACGCGGCAGCGTCTGTTTTTCTAAAACAAGCACCCGGCGCCCGGCTTTGCCTAAAAAATATGCCGCGCTCGCGCCGGCGGGCCCTGCCCCGGCAATGATCACGTCATACATATCGAAACTGATTATAACCCATTCGGAAAAATCGCAGGTTTAAATTTCTATAAAGATGTTTATAATAGGGATATGTTCAAACGCAGACCGATCCGCCTGCTGATTGTTCTCCTTATTTTCTTTGTCTCTTGTTGGGTGTTAGCCTGGGCATTTGTTCCATTGCGCCATGAGATTTTTTCTTTGCCCATCAATCCTGTTAACTTGCAGCTTCCGGTTCCTCAAAGCTGGTTGCCTGATGTATGGATCTGCGTTTAAGAAAATGGAAGAGCGTATGCGGGTTAAACACACTCAACGAATTCATCTGGTTCCGGCGGTTTTTTGCCTGGGTGTGATCCTGTTGACCGCCGTTAGTTGTTCTTCTCCGGATATTCCCGGCGATTTGCCGCCGACTCAAGCCGGCGCGCCGGCCGAAACAACGAAAATATCTCACCAACCGCTGCCGACCATTTTCCCCGGCGAATCCACTTTTATACCGACGGAAGCGGCCAGCCTGCCCACGGTTCCCCCGGCGCCGCAGGCTGCTATTCAGGAGGCGCGCCGCCTGGTTCTGGATTTTCCGCCGACTATCCGCGTGGGAGGGTCGGATGTAGTCAAACTGGTTCTGGAGATGGACGATCAGGGCGACCTGACGCCCACGGCCGAAGTCGCCGGACATCAGGTCCAAGGCGAAAAGATATCCATTCCGAACCTGTATGATACTCACCACGTTCTGGCTGAAGCGCGCCTGGATATGGCCGGGGTGCAGGTCGTTCCGGGTGATACAATCAGCGAGCCTTTGCTGCCTGGTAAATCGGCAATTTTTTACTGGAGCGTCAGTCCGCACCAGGTGAGCAATTACCGGGGTACGGTGTGGTGTCATTTGAAATTCCTTCCCAAAGAGGGCGGCGATGCGCTTGATCGTCCCATCTTTGCCCGCACGATCCAAATAAAATCCATAACCTTGCTGGGTTTGTCGGTCGTTCCAGCCAAACTGCTGGGGTCATTCGGCGCTATTCTGGGAACGGTAATTGGATTTCCCTTCCTGGAGGATATCCTCAAGTTGATTTTCAAGAAGCTGAAATCTGCTGCATAACCGGGTTGGATGATCATTTATGTCGCTATTTATTTATGAAATTTTTCTTTGACGTTATTTTTGCTTATGATATAATGAAGCGCGATGGATCAGTCTGATGGAGCTGAAAAAAAGCGCAACCAGCGATTAATCAACCTCACCCTGGCAGGTGTTGTAGGGCAGGTGGGTTGTTTGACGCTCATCATTATTCTTGCGGCGCTTTTCCTTGGTCTGTGGCTTGACAATCAGTTCCAGACTCGTCCGCTCTTTACATTAATACTTATAATTGCCAGCATACCCGTTTCTTTGGCCGCTATGTTTGTCGTCGTTCGTTTTGCGACGAAGCGGATCAAGCATGATATTAAAGATTCTGAAGGAAATTTACAGGAGGTAAAAGACCTTGGAAACAACCCGTAAGTGGCGGTGGGGTGTCAATCGTTGGTTTGTGTTGGCAACCATTATTCTGGGAGTCATCTTTGCTAACATTTACCCGCCCCTCAGACCGCATATCCAGGTTGCCCCAGAGCGCCTGTCAAAAACCCCTCTCTTTACCTTGCCGGTGATTGGGGATTTTTATTTATCAAACACTCTGGTAGCGACCTTTATCGTTGATATTATATTGATTCTTATCGCATTGACTGTGCGCAATGCACTCAAAGACGGCAACCTGGCGCCGGGCGGAATTACCGGCGCGCTGGAGGGATTGCTCGAATACCTCTATAATATGACCGAATCAACTGCCGGCAAGTGGGGCAAGAAAATCTTCCCCTGGTTTGCTACCATTATTCTCCTGGTTTTGCTGGCAAACTGGATCGAAATGATCCCTGGCGTCGATAGCATCGGGATACTGGAACCTTCGGAGCATGGGTATCCGATCAAGGAGTTGTTTTCCGGCGTCGCCGCGATCGTTGCCGGCGAGGCGCACGAAGGCGGTTATATGGTGACGCCGTATGTACGTGTGCCTGCCACTGACCTCAACTTTACGGTTGCTCTGGCGATCATTTCTGTGTTTATGACTCAGGTAATCGGTTTGCAGGCGCAAGGTCTCGGTTATTTTTATAAGTTTTTCAACGTCAGAGAGCTGTTCACCAAGCCTTTCTTTGGAGCGATGGATTTCCTGGTCAGTATTCTTGAACTGATCTCGGAACTCTCGAAATTGCTTTCGTTCTCTTTCCGGTTGTTCGGTAATATTTTTGCCGGTTCTGTACTTTTGTTCCTGGTTGGCGCAATGGTGCCCGTCTTTGCCCAATCCTTTATTTTGCTATTTGAATTCTTTATCGGCGCCATCCAGGCCATTGTGTTCGGCATGCTGACGATGGTCTTCATGTCGATGGCCACTCAGGGTCATGGCGACCATAAAGAAGAAGAGGCTCATTAAGTCGATAGTTTGGGCGGCCAATCCCCGCCCGGGAAACCCTCAGGCGGATCCCCCGCCCAAATTTCTTGAAATGGAGGTTTTATAGATATGGAAGGTAGCATTGTTTTGGCTGCAAAATTTGTTGGCGCTGGTCTCTCGATGATCGGCGCGGCTGGCGCTGGTGTGGGTATTGGTCTGGTTGTAAGCGGCGCATTGCAGGGAATGGCGCGTAACCCGGATACGGTGGGTACGCTGTTGACCTACATGATCCTCGGTATTGCATTCGCTGAAGCGATCGCTATTTACTGTCTGGTGATTGCGTTCCTGATGCTGTTTGTGCTGTAATTTGACTGGTATCAAGGACAGAAAGGAGATCAGCGTTGGAAGCTCTTGGAATTAATCTCGGTTATTTGATCGTTCAAATATTGAATTTTGCTGTAATATTTATCGTTTTACGTACCTGGGTCTATAAACCTGTTATCAAGATGCTCGAAAAGCGCCGCGAATCGATTGCCAGAGGTCTGGAAGACGCTCGGATAGCTGCCGAAGCGCGCGCCAATGCCGAAAAAGAAGCCAATCAGATTTTGGCCGATGCACAGTCGAAAGCCGCCGGAGCGGTCCGCGAGGCAACCGAAAAGGCGGAAGTTGCAGCCCGTGAAGTACGCTCTAATATTGAAGCCGAAGCGGCAAAAGCCCGCGAACAGGCGCTTGCTGAAGTGGAGCAGGAACGCACCCGTATTCTTGGCGAGTTGCGCGGCCAGGTGGCTGCTCTGGCGATTGCCGCTGCCCAGAAATTGATCGGCGAGACGATGGATGAAAAACGTCAGCATGCTTTGCTGGATGAGTTCTTTTCCGGCGTGAAAGCCGGCAAAGTGGTTGTGCTGGAGAATGCCGAGCTTGAAAAGAATGCGCCGGTTGAGGTGACCAGTGCATTGCCCCTGACCGAAAGCGAACAAAAAATTGTTAGTGAGCAAGTCCTTTCCGTTGTGGGCGGCAAGAGCGAGGTCAGTTTCCAGGTGAACCCGCAGATTCTGGGCGGCCTAGTGATTCGCGCCGGCGACAAGGTTGTTGATGGTTCGGTTGCCGGACAATTGGAGAATATGCGGCAGTCGATGCGCTAATTGATTATTATAGAAACGAGGTTTTTTGCAGCGGGCGTTTTTACGTTGAAAAAACCTCGTTTTATTTTTACCAGGGCGTCAAGCGGGGATGAGTATGGCGCCTGGAGCTTTCGGGATAGATATGAGCTGCAACGATTTACCAAACAAAGTTGTGCTATCACATCTGTTTTCAGAAATACCTCTGACTTTGCCTGTTCAAATCCCTGGGGTGGAAATTTCCGGTATCGCTCTGGATTCTCGCCAGGTTCAGCCTGGATATCTTTTTGTTGCTCTCGTTGGCGGTTCTGCCGATGGTCACCGCTATATTCCTGCCGCTGTCGAACGTGGGGCGGCGGCGGTAGTCGGCTCTCAATCTCTCAGCGGTTTGTCGGTTCCGTATATCCAGGTAAAGGATACCCGCCAGGCGCTGCCGCATATCGCCGCAGCTTTTTATGGTTACCCCGCTCGCAAATTGACAGTGATCGGTGTGACCGGCACGGATGGCAAAACGACGACCTCGAATTTGATCTATCAGATTTTGCGGGCTGCTGGTTTGCGCGTCGGGATTATTTCGACGGTCAATGCTACTATCGGCGACGAAGTACTTGATACCGGTTTTCACGTCACCACGCCGGATGCCCCCGATGTGCAGTATTATCTGGCGCGCATGGCCGCGGCTGGGCTAACTCACGTGGTGCTCGAAGCGACCTCTCATGGACTGGCGCAGTATCGGGTGGATGCCTGCGAATTTGATGTTGGCGTCGTCACGAATATCACTCATGAGCATCTGGATTATCACGGCTCTTATGAAGAGTACCGCGCCGCCAAGGCGCGCCTGTTCAGCGGGCTGGCAGAAACGCGCATCAAACCGCAGGGCAATCCGCGTTGCGCGGTGCTCAATCGGGATGATTCTTCTTATGACTACCTCGCCCAAATAACCGGCGTCCGGCATATCGCTTACGGTTTGTCGCCCGAAGCGGAAATCCGCGCCGAAAATATTAATCCGGCGCCCGATGGCATCCATTTCGACGTGGTCGGACGTGGTTTCAGGACGGCATTGTTCACCCATTTGGCAGGCGTCTATAACGTGTCAAACTGCCTGGCAGCGTTTACGACTGCTACCCAGGTATTGGATATCAACCTGGAAACTGCCAGCCAGGGAATTGCTGCGCTGGCGGGCGTTCCCGGTCGTATGGAACGAATTGACCTTGGGCAGCCTTTCACAGCGATTGTTGATTTCGCGCATACGCCCAATGCCTTGCGGCGGGCGCTCGAATCAGCGCGTGTGATGACGGATGGGAGAGTGATTGCCGTATTCGGTTCAGCGGGTCTGCGTGACCGTGAGAAGCGACGTATGATGGCAGAGGTTTCTGCACAACTGGCCGATTTGTCCATCTTCACTGCGGAGGACCCGCGCACTGAATCACTGGAGAGCATTCTGGAGGAGATGGCCCAGGGTGCTATCTCACGCGGCGCGGTTGAAGGCGAATCTTTCTGGCGCGTTCCTGACCGGGGAAATGCCATTCGGTATGCTTTAAAAATTGCGAGACCGGGCGACCTGGTCATCGCCTGCGGCAAGGGGCATGAACAGTCGATGTGTTTCGGCGAAACTGAATATGCCTGGGACGACCGGATTGCCATGCGGGCTGCCCTGGCAGAATACCTGGGTGTGCCGGGTGAGAAAATGCCGTATCTGCCCACGTGCGATAAATGATACAATGAACTTGATATGTCACGCGATTTTCTGCAAGAGATGATTCAGACGGCCAGATTGGCTGTATTGCCTTTTAGCTTGATGATGCTTAAATAACTGTCTGATCAGTTTGCGGTGGTCGCTTGGGAGGTGCGATATGCAAAAGTCATTCAATAAGTTGGTGATGTTGATAAGCATTGGGTTGATATTTATTTTCAGCCTTTCAGGTTGCGCTGGGCAAAAAGTGGTTGAGGCAACCGAACTGCCTTCTCAACTCAGGCTTGCTGGGTTGTCGCCCACGCCGTTTCTGACCATTGCAGCACCGCAAACCACTGAGATCAATGTGCCCCTTACCCCTGATTCTGCGTCCGCTGAAGAAACGCCTCTCCCCAAATCGCCTGAAGGCGCTGAGCCATTGCCGGCTGAACCCCGGCAGATTGAATTTCAAAGCGCCGATGGCGAGACGCTCAGGGGGATGTATTATCCAGCCGCGCAAAACCCGGCCCCGTTGATTATCCTGATGCACTGGGCGCCGGGCGATCAGAATGATTGGAGTGAAATTGCTTACTGGCTGCAAAATCGCGGCCTTGGCAGCGAATCCGGCGGCGCTTCGCCGGATATGCCGTGGAAAGATCGTTCATGGTTCCCTGTGTTGGGCGAGGAGAAATCATTTGCCGTATTTACTTTCACCTTTCGCGGGTGTGAGGGCGGCTGCAAGGATTTCAGCCCGACTGTCCGCCAGCAGTGGCTTTCAGATGCGCAATCGGCGGTATTGAAGGCTTCCGAATTGGAAGGGATCATCCCAGGTCAGATCGTGATGGTCGGCGCCAGTATTGGAGCAGATGGGGCGGCGGATGGCTGCGCCTACCTCAACACCGTGCAAGAGAATACCTGCCAGGGCGCGTTTTCTCTTTCACCCGGCGATTACTTGCGTCTGCCCTATATTGGAACGGTCAGTAACATGGGCGGAAAACCGGCCTGGTGTCTGTTCTCTACTGATGATACAGAATCTGCCCAGGTGTGTAAACAGGCTGCGGGCGACAATTACAAACCCATCGAGTATGCTGGCAGCGCTCATGGTATGAGTCTGATCGCGCCGGATGTTGATCCCAATCCCTTACATCTCTTGCTTGATTTCCTTGCCCTTGTAATTAAATAATCTATTTGTGAGGAAATTACAATGAGGTGGGTTGTTCAATAACCCACCCCAAAGTGTTTTAAATAAAGGCTTTTATTTTCAAGTAATTCCCGATTTGTTGAATTCTCAATGCGTCATTTCAGGGATTGACTTTATTCACCTCGGCTTGAAGTGCAGGCTTTAACGTTCCAAATTCTAACCCTTGTGCTGCCGCATAATCCTTTATTAGAATTTGTGAATCTGGTAAAGGACTCTCAATAATTTCTTCGATGATCGTTTGTGGCACACCCCAATCGAGTAAATCCTGGAAAGTCGTTGTGCCCCGGATGATCCGCTCTTCGCTGCTATGTTCAGGGACAGATGTCGGTACAGCCAGTGTTTCATCCTGCGGGAGGGGCGCCTCGATTGGTTGGTCGCTGTTATTAAGGTTGACAGTGTGGTTTTCGAGATAGATGGATTGTTCAGGACTCATTTTATCGTTTTGTTTAAGGGGTCCAACTGCATCATTGAGTAGATAGACGTCTTCAGTTAAATCATAAGGAAGTCCTTTATAGAGTGCAACAAACAATCGCACCGATGACGTTCCAATTTCGGTATCGAGCGTCTCGTATAGTTCTTCTAGATTTTTTACCTGATATTGAACCGGATTACTTTCTTCTGGAAGACGAAAAGCAATTTTTAAGTCTTCTATGGGTATATCGAACAGGTCTGATATCTCTCCAAAGGTGTAAGAGCCGCGGATATCTGCCGGGTTATACTGTCCGGCAGCCTCACCTTCTTCATATTTTGCCGGTTGTTTCGTGTTTGTTGTTTGCCACCAACCTGTGGCGGTGGTGATGCCAATGCTTCCAAAAAGGATAACCAGGATAATAATTCCCAGGGGTTTTGAAGTGAGTTTCATGTTATTTCCTCCGAGTCGTGAATTCGACCGTTGCTGCTACAGGACAGATGGCTTCTGACGTGCATTTCAGACAACTGATGCATTGGTGATCGCGGACGATCTTTTTGCTCATAACCGGGATGTTCATCGGGCAAGTGCGGTTGCAGGCGCCATCGAGTTTGCAGGTTGATTCATCGCGTCGGATGCTGAAAATGCGAAAGAGATTGAATATCCCTAATACAGCCCCGTATGGACAAGCATATTTACACCACGGGCGTTCAATAAATAATGAGGCGATCAGAGTAATTCCCAGGATAATCAGACCACCGATAGCGACTTCGCTGGTCCAAAAGTTGAACAGGGCAAAATAGGGGTCATAATCGCTGAAAAACAGTGTTGCACTTGTCGCGGTCATATAGATAACCCACGCCAGCACAAGATAGCGTGCGTATCTTAATACCCGGTCCACCGTGTATGGGATTAAATGATTATATTTTCTACCCCATAAGCGTTTGCCGATCTTGCCAACCCATTCTTGAATTGTCCCTAATGGGCAAACCCAACCGCAGAATACCGGTCCGAATAATAGCGCCAGAATAAAACCGACGATCATGAGTATGAAGGATGATTCGTGTATTTTTTGGACGAAAGTACCTGTGGTAATGTATTGGTAAATCGTTACCACGCCGCCAAAGGGGCACAAGGCATGCAATGATGCACTGGAGAGGAAATCGATTCCCTTGCCTTCGGCTGCTAAGGTATGGTTAATTGCAATTGTGGCAATCAATCCGAAAAAGAAAATTTGTACTAAACTGCGCATCCAGAGGTTTCGTTTACGAAATAATTTCATGAGAATAACTCCATTATTAAAGTAGTGCAGCCGGGGCGAGTTATCCAACCCGCCCCATTGTTGTGAATATTGTTTTAGTTGCAGGCTTCAAAAACCGGAAGATGATTGTTGAGAGAGGCGTCGCGTAGATTGGTGAAAACCCGGGTTATATCAGCATGATTGATCTCAGGGAACAATTTATCATACAGCGCTGCATCGGCAATTTCAGCGTCCGCTCCTGCCTGGCAGGCATCTGCCAGTGTTGCGTACGTTGGATACTGGTTTGTTGTTGAGGGCTGATAGCTGATTCCATATTTATCGGCTTGTCTTTGGAGGACGTTGATGTGTTGTTGTTCAGAACTGGCAATCACGTTGAACGGGTAAACATCGCCCTGAGCGTTTAATACACTGGTATATAGACCGAGCGCATTGTACTCTTCATCAATTGCTTTCTTGAGCGCTTCAATTTCACTGTCTGATAATGGGGATAGGGCTAAACCACCTGTATTGCCTCCACCGTTACCGTTATTATTTGGATTATTGCCAGGGGTCAATCCAACCCCATTACCGGCGCCGTTACCACGTCCTCTTCCGTTAGGCCCTGTTTCTAACCCGGCTGCCTGTACTTGAGTTGTTGGAATGCAAGCAGATAAGGCAAGGCCAAGAATAACCATTAAAATCAAGCTACCTGTAAAATATTTTCTTAACATTTTAGATACTCCTGTTATATTTGTATTCGATCAGGTGATAGGATATTGTCCTGATCTAGGTACTATCTTACAGGAGAGATTTGATGATTCTTTGAATGAGATGTGAGGATTTTGTGAAGAAAAGACCTCCGGGGTATTGCACCCGGAGGTTTGCTGTATATTATCTTCGGTTGTAACCGCCTGAATTACGGTTGCCGCCTCGGTCGTTGCCGCCGCGGTTGTAACCACCACCGCCGCCGCGCCCGCCTTGCGGTCTGCCGCCCCCGCCAGAACGTCCGCCGCCGCCGCTGCGACCGCCTTTGCGGTCGTGTTCCAGGGCTTCTTCAGCGGTCCAGCCTTCCAGCACTGCGGTCCGTGAAAGACGAACTTTCCCTGTGGAATCGATATCAGTGACCATCACGGTCAACTCGTCGCCGATAGAAGCGATATCTTCCACCTTCTCCACCCGTTCGGTATCGAGTTGAGAGATATGCACCATGCCGTCTATGTTGGGCAGAATTTCGACAAACGCGCCGAAATCGGTTACTCGAACCACCTTGCCGGTGTAAATGCGCCCGATGATCGGGGTTTCGGTGAGCGATTCGATTCGTTCGCGGGCAAGCGCTTCGCCATCGCCGTCGGTCGCGGCGATGTAAACCGAGCCATCGTCCTGAATGTCAATCTTGGTGCCGGTCTCTTCCTGCAGACTGCGGATGTTTTTGCCGCCGGGGCCGATGATGGCGCCGATTTTATCCACCGGCACTTTAATCACCGTGATGCGCGGGGCGTGTGGTTTGAGTTCCGGGCGCGGCGCCGGAATAGTTGCAATGATCTTATCCAAAATCTGCAAACGCGCCTGGCGTGCCTGTTCCAGAGCTTTTGTCATAATCTCGGTGGTAATGCCTTTGATCTTGATGTCCATCTGCAGAGCGGTGATGCCTTTATCCGTTCCAGCGACCTTGAAATCCATGTCGCCCAGGTGGTCTTCAAGCCCTTGAATATCGGTGAGAATAGAAAACTGATCGCCTTCCTTGATCAAACCCATTGCTACACCGGCAACCGGGGCCTTGATCGGAACACCGGTGTCCATCAATGCCAGCGTTGAACCACAAACGGACGCCATCGATGACGAGCCGTTCGAGGACAGAACTTCGGACACCAAACGAAGTGTATAGGGGAACTCGTCTTCGGGCGGAATGACCGGGACGAGGGCGCGTTCAGCCAGCGCGCCGTGGCCGATTTCGCGGCGCGACTGGCCGCGTAATCCTTTCACCTCTCCGGTGGAATAGGGCGGGAAATTGTAGTGGTGCATGTAGCGCTTGGTCTCAGTCGGACTGAGATTGTCCAATTCTTGCGCCTCGCTGGGCGTACCGAGGGTGGCCATGGTGAGCACCTGCGTTTCGCCGCGGGTGAAGAGTCCTGAACCGTGCGCTCTTGGACTGATGTCCACTTCGCACCAGATCGGGCGGATTTCTTCCAGTTTTCTGCCATCCGGGCGCAATCCCTTCTTGAGGATGCGCTCGCGTACCACTTTCTTGTAAACTTCTTCGAAAGCTGCTTTGACGCTGGGCGCCAGGGTTTCATCGCTGGCTGTCATCTCTTCCAGAATGCTTGCCTGAAGCGTATCAATGCTTTCGTTTAATTCTGCTTTTGTGTGAGGTCTGTCGAGGGCCTCATTCAGGGCGTTTTCGGCGCGTTGGGCAACTGAGTTGATGATGCTCTCATCCACACTGTAGTGAACGATCTCGCGCTTCGGCTTGCCGATTTCCTGCGCCATTTTCTCTTGCACATCCACCAGCGGTTGGATGGCTTTGTGGCCGAATTCCAGCGCTTCCAGCATATCCTTCTCGCTGATTTCGTTAGAGCCCGATTCGACCATCAGGATGGCGTCCCGCGTCCCGGCGATGCGCAAGTCGAGGTCCGATTGTTCAATTTCGGCGAAGGTCGGGTTGGCGATTAATTCACCGTCGATGCGCCCCACGCGCACTGCGCCTACCGGACCGCCCCAGGGAATATCGGAAATCATCAGCGCAGCCGAAGCTGCATTGACGGCGGCGATATCCAAAGGGTTTTCATTGTCTGCTGAAAGTGAAAACAGAATGACCTGGACTTCGTTGCGCATGTCTTTTGGGAAGAGAGGGCGCAGCGGCCGGTCGGTCAGACGGGCTGTCAGGATGGCTTCGGTTGATGGTCGCCCTTCGCGGCGGAAGAATGAGCCAGGGATTCGCCCGCCGGCGTACATCCGTTCTTCGTACTCTACGCTCAACGGAAAAAAGTCAATCCCTTCACGTACTTCTGAACTCATTGTGGCGGCGGCAAAGACGATGCTATCGCCTATACGGACGGTGACAGCGCCGCCGGCCTGGCCGGCCAGTTTGCCGGTTTCGATTAAAATTGGCCGGTTGCCGATTGTTGCCTGATATTTCTTTGCTTCTGGTTGCATTTTTTTCTCCATTCTTGCAAAAACCCCACATCAATTGGTTTTGCTCCCTCGTGACCGGAGGTATGCAAATAACAAATGCCCAGGTCAGGGATTGAAAATTGCCGAGGATATAACATCCTCGCCAGGTTTCAACACCTGACCAGTGGGATTATTTGCCTAAAAAATTGTTTTGGTTATTCTCAAGTTAAATATAAATATGAAATCGTCATAAACAAGACGAGTAGATGGGTTTGCAGTCACATCTACTCGTTCAGGTTTGGCTATTTCTTGCGGATCTTCAACTGCTCGGTCAAGGCAAGATATCGATTGTATTCGTTCTGGCGCAGATATGCCAGAAGCCGACGGCGTTGCCCAACCAATTTAAGCAAGCCACGGCGGGACGAGTTATCGTGTTTGTTTGCCCGCAAATGTTCGGTAAGCTGATTGATCCGTTTGGTCAACAGCGCCACCTGAACGTCCGGTGAGCCCGTGTCGCTTTCATGGCGGTGATATTCTGCTATGATGGTACTTTTTGTTTCCTTATCTAATGACATGACGTCTGCTTTCTCCTGAAAAATAAATAAATGATCTTGAGCAGGTCTCCATATCCACAGCTTTTCGCCGTAGAGTGGTCCAGTCAGCGCAGAACATTATAACAGAGTGCTATCGAATAGGGAAGGCTTGGGCAACCCGATTTTATCCCGCTTTTATTATCATCAGATACCCTTTCGCACGTTTTCTTTTCAAGCAGATTATACAGCAGGTTGCATCTCAAAAGAAGACAGGCGAATGATTTATTAGCTATCTTTATGGATTACTGCGACTGCTCGGGCGTGACTGAATAGAGTATTTCGCGCAGGCTGCTTTGTTCGGCGGGGGTAAAATAGGTCATTGCCCGGCGCGCCAACCGGCGGGTATTTGGCGAACGGCTGGTAATTAACACCTGGCGTAAGAGATGAAGGGTCTCTGCCGGCGAGCGGTCTCTTGATGCGTGGATGATCTCCAGTAAAATCGGTTGCAGATTGCTCTGGGAGGTTTCGAGCAGCGGGCTGAACAGGCGAAACACGGCAGGCAGATTCTCGAATTGCGGGTCTCTGAGCAGCGAAAGCAGCGCCTGCAGGCCGATCGATTGGAAAGCGATTTGCGAATTTTGCAGCCACTCGTCGATCATATCTAATAAAACCTGTGGCGCCATCTGCCGCAGCCGGACAGTTCCATCATTGAGAATGGCTTCCAGAATTTGTTTTTCTTCTCCCGGCTGCGCCCAGGCGCGGATACGATCAATCACCATGTCGAGCGGATCGGGCGGCAGTTTGCCCAGGGCGCGTACTGCCAGTAAACGCGGCTCCAGATAATTATCTGCCCACAGAGTATCCAGCAGCGCCAGGCCTGGCTGCCGGTTGGCTGCCAGATAGGCGCTGATGGTTTCTTCGATCTCGCGCAGCACGGGCGCCGGCGCTTGATAAGCGGGTGTGAGCGAAACCCGGTTGCTGATCTGTCCCGGACGGAAGGTGCGGTCGGCGTAAAAATAGAGCAGGTCGTGCAGATTTTGCAAAAAAACCGGCGGATTGGTTAGACTTTCGCTCAGCTTTGCTATTTGCAATCTCAACCTGGCAATTTGAATCGCAGGCATGGTTTACCGCTTAATAAGCTCTGGCGAAATAAACTTTCTCTTTGGCTGGTTTGCCGCAGTAGATACAGCGTCCATCGCTTTCTGTCTGATCCAGCGGGATGCAGCGGGTCGTGGCTTTGGTGTCGTCTTTCACCGCAGCTTCGCATTTGGCGTCGCCGCACCACCAGGCGAGAGCCCAACCCTGTTGGACAATTTCTTTCAGTTCGGCGTAATCTTTTGGCTGGTGTATGTTTTGATCACGGAATTGCTGCGCCCGGTTGAAGAGTGCAGTCTGAATGGTAGCCAGCATCTCCTCGACCTGTTGGGCGAGCTGGGTACGCGGCGCGAAAGATTTGCCGGCCTTACCGGGCATATCCCGGCGGGCAAAAGCGACTGAACCTTTTTCTACATCTTTTGGGCCAATTTCGATGCGCAGGGGAACTCCGCGCATTTCCCAGTCGTTGAATTTGAAACCGGGTGTAACCTCTTCACGGGCGTCCACCTTCACCCGAAAAGCGCTCAATTCTTTTTGTACAACTTCAACGGCTGGCATAACCAGCGATTTTTCTTCATCGCTGCGGTAGATGGGAACGATGACAGCCTGTATGGGCGCCAGTTTGGGAGGCAGAACCAATCCCTGGTCGTCGCCGTGGGTCATGATGATCGCTCCAATCATGCGCGTTGAAAGTCCCCACGAAGTCGTCCAGCAGTATTGCAGTTCGTTCTTATCATCCAGGTAACGGATATCGAAGGCCTTGGCAAAATTTTGCCCCAGGTTGTGAGAGGTGCCTGCCTGCAGAGCGCGGGTATCGCCCATCATCGCTTCGATTGTGTAAGAACGCAGCGCGCCGGCGAACTTCTCTTTATCGCTTTTTTTGCCAGGGATGACCGGTAAAGCGGCGTCGTTCATAGCGAAGTCAGCATAGACGCCCAGCATCTGACGGGTTTCTGCTTCGGCCTCTTCGGCAGTGGCATGGGCGGTATGCCCTTCCTGCCAGTAAAATTCCAGGGTGCGCAGGAATAAACGCGTACGCAATTCCCAGCGCACAACGTTGCCCCACTGATTGATCAACACCGGCAGGTCGCGATACGATTTGATCCATTTGGCGTACATGTGCCCGATGATCGTCTCAGAGGTCGGGCGGACGACCAGCGGCTCTTCGAGCTTCTCGCCGCCGCCGATAGTCACCACGGCCAACTCGGGCGAAAACCCTTCCACGTGTTCCTTCTCTTTTTCCAGGAACGACATCGGAATAAAAAGCGGAAAGGCGGCATTGACGTGTCCGGTGGCTTTAAATCGCCGGTCCAGAGCAGATTGGATGTTTTCCCACAGCGCCCAGCCGTAAGGGCGCACCACCATGCAGCCGCGCACAGGGGCGTAATCGGCCATTTCTGCTCTTAAGATAACCTGATTGTACCATTCAGAAAAATTTTCACTTCGGGTGGGGAGTTTTTCCTCGTTCATTTGTTATCCTTGATATAAAATAATACCCTGGCTGCCAGCCAGATTAAATCGACCTTCAGATATCATGCGGGGCGTTGAGCTGAGAATCAAAGTCTTGAAGTTTTTGGAAGGCTTCATCAATCCCTGGCGCAAACGCCAACCATTTTCGATCAGGTTCGATGATGTAGTTTCCCATAACATCAAAGAAATTTGTAAAAGTGGATTGCCAGGCAGAGCCGATCAGAATCAGCGGGCGTGGCTTGATGGCGGCAATGACCAGTTCATTCCACATCATACAGATTTCCATCAACGTTCCCACCCCACCGGGCAACGCCAGGGCGGCATCGCAGCCGTCGATCAATGCGGCTACTCTTTCGCGCAGGGTTCGAAAGCGTCTCTCTTCCAAAACCCACGGATTCGCTTCCGCTTTTCGGTTAGACTCGATTGCATCGCAGGTGACGCCGATTACATGTCCGCCGGCATCCGCCGCGCCGTGTGATACGGCTTCCATGCTGCCCATATAACCGCCGGTCAGAACCGTATGGCGTGCGCTGCCGAGCAGGCGACCTAACCGGTAGGCTTCTTGGTAATCCACATCGCCGGGTTTCATCCGGGCGCTGCCAAAAACAGTGATGCGCATCGTTGTTATCTCTATCCTTTCTTTCTTTTATTCATTCTTCATTGTTCTCATCATCCCAGGTGCGCTGGTGGTTTATGGCCAGTTTGTTGAGAATAGCCTGTTCCAGATCGATCCCGCTGATACTGGCGAGTTGCAGCAGGTAAAGGGCTACATCGGCCAGTTCGCCGGCCAATTTTTCTTTATACATTACGGTTTCTGACCATTGAAAGTGTTCGAGAACCTCAGCGGCTTCCAGGCAGAGCGAAATTGCCAGGTTGCGCGGTTTTTGAGGGCGCGGAGAATCTCCGGCGTACCATCCCTTGGCGTTAACAAATTGATGCATGGCTTCAGATAATTGTTTAATATCCATCGGCATGAATTATACCCGTAAATAAAGATGGCGGAAATTATTTAGATAAAAAAGAAAAACTGCGCTTTCGGTTTTTTGAAAGCGCAGTTTGATCTTGATAGCCAGAAAATTATTCTTCTTTCTTGGATGCCAGTTCTTTCTGGCGGGCGCTGATGACTTCCTGTGTGACATTGGGTGGAACGATTTCGTAATGTGAAAAGGTCATCGAATAATAACCGCGTCCGCCGGTCAGCGAGCGCAGCGTGGTGGTATAGCGCAACATTTCTGCCAGAGGCACCTGAACCGATACTACCGAATGGCCTTTTTCGGTGTTCATTCCCTGCACCCGGGCGCGGCGGGTATTAAGATCGCCAATAACATCACCCATGCTGGCTTCAGGGACAGTCACATCTACGTTCATGATCGGTTCTAACAAAACAGGGCCGGCGTCTTTGAATGCCAGTTTGAAAGCCTCGCGTCCGGCGATTTCGAAGGCGATCGGTTTCGAGTCGACGGGGTGTTCTTTACCGTCATAAACTGAAACTTTCACTTTGCTGATCGGGAACCCTGCCAGAATTCCTTCTTTCATGACGTTGCGAATCCCTTTTTCGATGGCAGGCATATAGCTGGATGAAACAGCGCCGCCGAAGACGTCGTTGACAAATTCAAATTCTTCTTCGATGGGTTCGATTCGCAGCCAGACCTCGCCAAATTGGCCGGCGCCGCCGGTTTGTTTTTTGTGACGGTGCATGGCCTGAGCTTTTTTAGTAATGGCTTCCTGGTAGGGTACTTTAGGTTCAATTGTAGTCAGACCAACCTGGAATTTGGATTCTGCCCGGCGAATGGCCACATCAATATGCTGGTCTCCCATGCCCTGCAGGATGGTCTGGTTGGTGGACTGTTCCTGCATCCAGGATAAGGTCATATCCTCTTCGCAGAGACGGGTCAACGAAGAGCTGATCTTGGTCGAATCGGCCTGCGTTTTTGGAACGATGGCTACCCGGTAGAGGGCGGTGGGATATTCAGGGATGGGCAGGATTAACGGGTTGGCTTTGTCGCAGAGCGTGTTGCTGGTCGTCGTTTCGCTGAGTTTGGCAACCATGGCAATATCGCCGGCATGAACGACCTTAACCGGAATAAGCTCTTTACCGCGCATCATGTTGACTGTACCGAGACGTTCTTCAACATTCTTGCTGGCGTTCCAGACTCTCGAATCGGAACTGATGGAACCCGAATATACCCGGAAATAGGTTTGCTTGCCGACAAACGGGTCGGCGGTGGTTTTCCACACGTAAGCTGCCAGGGGCCCGCTGTCTGAGGCGGCCAGTTCAATATCATTGCCGTCTTTACCCTTGGCAACTGCTTTCGGGGCCTCAGCCGGCGAGGGCATCAAACCTGTGATTGCATCCAGAAGGGGCGCAATACCAATTTCAGCGCCGCCGGCTGCAGCCAATACCGGTACAAAAACTCCAGATTGGACAACTTCGCGCAGCCCGCGGGTTATTTCTTCGGCGCTCAGTTCGCCGCTGTCCAGATATTTTTCCAGCAGAGCATCTTCGCCTTCTGCGGCAGCTTCAATTAATGCCGCACGTGCCTTTTCTGCGGCGTCTTTCATATCGGCCGGAATATCGACGATTGTTTTTCCATCCCCTTTATAGGCTTTCATGGTTAACAGGTCGATCACGCCCTGAAAACCGGCTTTCTCACCCCAGGGGAGCTGGATCGGGATCAAACGGGCGTCTGAAAATTCCTGCACCGAGGCGACGGCTTTTTGGAAATTGGCGTTCTCGCGCTCAAGTTTATTGATAACCAGAAAGCGCGGCAATTTGAATTGATCGCAGTATTTCCAGGCAATTTCAGTTCCGACTTCCAGTCCGGCGACTGAATCGGCCAGAACCAGCACGCCGTCGGCAACACGCAGAGCCGAGATCACCTCGCCCACGAAATCGGTATAACCGGGGGTGTCCAGAAAATTGATTTTGAAATTTTTATACTCAACCGGGATAATGCTGGTTGAAAGAGAAATACCCCGTCGAATTTCTTCTTCTTCAAAATCGGACGTGGTCGTTCCATCGGATATTTTGCCCAGCCGGGTGGTGGCGCCGGTAAAGTGTAGAAAAGCTTCCGTTAGCATGGTTTTACCGGCGCTGCCGTGAGAAGCCAGAGCAATATTGCGAATAAACTCAGTGGTATATTCTTTCATGAATGGACCTTTCCAAACACTCAGTTGATAATTTCAAACTCGTTGATTTTAAATGAAAGTCCTGTTATTGTCAAAGATTTTGAGCGATTGGCCGGGTTTACGATTAAAATCAATCGCGCATTGGTGTTTCTGGGATCATTACCTGCGCCAGTGATGATGGTTTTTGATCTACTGATCGATGAGGGACAAGATTATTGCGGCGCAGAAATCAGGCAGGTCATTCAGGGCGTGGCTGCTGATAGGTTGCCGCCGATAACAACCGGTTCATCTGGAATCATTGAGTCTTGGTTTGGGCTGCGCGATAATGAATTCAACTTATCTATTGATGAGATAATCTACTTTAGGAAAGATGAGGGGCAGTGATGAGGGATAAAACCTGTTTTCATCCTCTAAAATTCATAGTGATGTTGTGTGTTCTCTTTCTGGCCTCTCTGGCGTGCAAGACACTCTTTCCCCAATCGTCTTCATCCACTCCAACGCCGGTAAAAATCGGTTTGACTCCTTTCGATAAGGCTGCCACCGAACCGGTTAGCCAACCTCCAACCATCGCGCTTGAGCAGGTTACCATTCCTCCGGTCATGCCGGGGTTGACTCCGGCGCTGCCCCAGCAGTCGCAAGGTGGAGTCGCTCCGGGGGAGACGGCAACCCGCATGTTGCGATTCTTCCCCGATTTGAAGCAGGCCGCTGCTCCAGGCTGGCTGCAAACAGGCAGCCGGGCAATCTATCGCGTACAAACGGCGACGATCTCACAAGACCCGGAAGGCGGCGCGGCTTCGGCAGGTTACGGTGTTTATGACTTGGTGGCGTTCGATGATCAGGTCGCGGTGACTTCACAAAAGCTTTATCTGGAATCGTCTTCGGGCGCTTTGACGCCTTCCATCGTAGCCTATTCAACGGGCGCGCCGGGTGTGGGTGAATACTGGGTTTCGCCGCTAGAATTGGCCAACGCGGAACGCGCTGCAAATAACGAATTGATCGTCGCCCGTATGCCGACCACAGTTGGCAACCAGACTTTCAATGCCGTGCGTTTTGAATATCACCCACTGGGCGGCGGCGCCGAATATGTCTGGATGTTCGACGAAGTTTCTGGCATCATGCTGTTTTACCGCCATGCTATCGGCGCCGAGGGCGCTTTCAACCGCCAGTTATCGAACCTGACTCTGGTCAGCCAGCGCCAGTTGAACTTGCCCTGGTATGGTGGGTCGACCCCGAACTGGCTGTATGAGGGCGGTTCACTGAAATATGAGGGTACCTACGGGGTGAACGTAATGGGTTCGCCATCAGGCAGCATGCCTTATGGGGCACTCGTGAACGTCAAACGCGTCTATGATTCCTGGAATGAATATGGCATCTCGGATTACCTCTACGGCAGGCTAAATACGAGTGGAATCCGCGCCAGCGGCGCATCCCAGATCCTCGACCCGCTCTGGTTGCCGCCCGAAGCGCTGGACGTTTTGGAAGATGGGCAGGTGCTCGATAGCGACCCGGTCATTGGTTCGCAGCTCAGCGTCTCGCGCCGGGGCGGCCTGGTGATACTGACCGAGTCGAACCGCGCCTACCGCGCTTCGTTGGGCTACGCGGAAGGTGACGGCGTACTCCAGACGCTGGAGAGCGAGGTGAATACCGGTGTGGCGACCATCACGATTAATTTAAACCTGACTAGCAGAGATTGAAGAGTTTATCTCCAGCTTCGAGGGATCGTGAGAATGATGGCGCATCAGGGTTGTTTTTTAGATTGAGATTTGCACCCATATTGAATAAGCCTGAATAGATCGATTCCCTTGCTGACGAGAATCTCTACCCAACTAGGGTAGAGATGATGCAACATTACCATCAATATTCATCACATCTCCCAGGTGTGTTCATAATGCATCCACAATTGAGCCCTATATTGAATATAGAAATATTAAGAAAATCTCAATTTTTTATGGAACTCAAAATGATAAAAAATACTCACACTGAGAAGATGCTCAAAACTAACCAGCAAAATATAATCAGCCACCCTGAAATGTGGGTGATAGCAGAACAACAGACCGGTAAACCCCTGTCAGAACTTGAACCGGGTCAGTTAGGTTGTATTATTTCTGTCGGTACGAACACTCCTGAGTGCTTGAAGGAATTGGTGGCAGTCGGCCTGACGCCTGGCGCCATTGTCAGAATTGTTGAGAATTCCAATACCCATCTCGTTTTTTATATTGGCGATAAAAAATACGTTGGCGATAAGGCAAGTCTCTCGATAATAATGGCAAAACCGCTTCTCTGATTTATGCCATCCCTTGGATGATGTTTTAGGGGGTTTGATTGCGTATTGCGTATGCTGTTTTGCCATTGTGTAGGCCCAACCTGCAAGACTGAAATTATACAGGTCTCTTAATGTTATGATCTTCCTGGAATGGACTATAATCATGGCATATCAGGGTAATGGAGAAATGCCATGAAGAAAAACAGTCGCATCACGATTCATGCCGGAGTCAATCTGGTTGTTGCTCCGATGCCCGAATTGACCCTTGAAGCGCGTCTGAGTTTTATGCGCCGGCTTGAGGAGATCGGTATAAAGATCACCGATACAAAATTTGACGACCAGAAGCTGGTCTTTATTCGCCGCGGGCAAATGCCATTGGAAATTACGGTTGGCCTGGTTGGGCCGCAGTTCGGTCAATTGCTGGTGGTGGCGCCGCAGCTTGGCAACCGCTCGCTGGATATCGTCTGTGAAGAGGCCGAAGATATTGCTGGTATATTCTCGAATATCTATCCCCAGCGCCAGATACTGAGTTGCGATGCCACGATTCGCGATCTGTATGATTCTTCCTCTGAACATGCCTTCAAAGAAATATGGGAAACGCGCCTGCATCAAACGCCAGAAAGCCTGAGCGCTTTCGGACGCCCGGTTCTGGGCGGCGGTTTGCGTTTTGTGATGCCTTCTGCAAACGACGATCCCGCCAATCCTATGATCGAAGTCAAGATCGAATCCTTCCTGAACGACATCCGCAAGATATTCCTGGAGACCCAGTTTACCTGGAACCGACCGCAGCCCCCCGGCTCGCTTCTTGATCCGGGAAAGAGACTGGAAGCCCTGGATGATTTCATCCAGGATGAAGTGGTCCGCTTTGTGATGGGCGATGGCGAGTAAGTTTTCGAATTTTTGGCGTTGGGTCAGTTATAACGCCTGGTATTTTAAACGCCCGCCCTGGGATACCGGCGTTACCCCACCGGAGTTGATCGAATTTGTCACCAACCATCCTGCTGGGCGTGCATTGGAGTTGGGATGCGGCACCGGCACCAATGCGATTTATCTGGCGCAGCACGGCTGGCGGGTGATCGCAATTGATTTTGTCAGCCGGGCAATTCATCAGGCAAAACGCAAAGCGAACTCGTGCGGCGTGACCGTGGACTTTCGTTTGCAGGACGTTACCGCTCTGGATAATATTGCGCCGCCGTTTGATTTGATCCTGGATATTGGTTGTTACCACTCGCTGCCGGATTCCGGACAGGCAGTATATCGATGCAATGTTCAACGGTTGTTGAGGCCGGGTGGGTGTTGGTTGCTGTACGCTTTTATAAATGTAAATGACGACGTAGATAGAATAGGGATTTCACCTGCCGAACTGGATGAGTTAACTCGCTTGTTTATCCAGGTTTCCCGGCAGGATGGTTCCGACCGCGCCGATCATCCTTCTACCTGGCTGTGCTATCAGAAGAAATAATGGATGTGCGATGAGAAATAAAACGATTTGTCAGATCGGGTTGTCTCTGCTTTTCTTTTTATTCTTTGCATCCTGTATGCTGGCCGACCGTTTGAGCGTTAATCCGTTCCTCACGGCCACCTCGCCGGCTGCAGGCGCAGGCAGCACCCAGACGCCTATTCTATTGACGGGAACGCCCTGTACTTATATTGCTAACATGCATCCTTTCCCCGAACTCGCCTCCCGTTTTATGGCTGATTTGGACGCTGCAGGGATAGACGTGAAAGAAGTGATTGCTGAAGGCGATGGAGAAGATTGTCTCAATTATTTAACCAATAAATTTCAGTATTTCAGAATCCGTCGGACGAATTTTTATATCACCCTGCTGGTATCCAGCCTCTCGAATGCTGCCGAACTGGGGAATAATCTCTCAACCATGATCGGGATATTGGCTGGTTATTCCTCCGAGGAGATTCCCGAAAATAACGAGGGTATTGTGACTGTTACATTTATCTCAGGCGCTGATAACGTTACAATCCGATTTAACTACAACCAGGCGTTGGAAGCGCGCCGCCAGGGACTGACCGGCGCGGCTATATATAATTGGCTCAGTCGTCCCTAATCGCCGATATATTTTTCCATTCGCCAGGCGGGTTCCACAACATCTCTTTTAATTCCGTTTTCATCGCGGTAAGACCAGCGTCCGGCTTCTGGGGCAACCACCTGATATCCCAGGCGTTCGTAGAACTGGCGCCCGCGATAATTATCGCGGGCTACATTTAATGTCGCCCACTCAAAGCATCGCCTTTTCAGATCAGCCTCGGCAGTACGCATTAAGATCGTCCCCAAGCCGCAACTGCGGTATTCCGGTCGGACGCGCACGCTGTAGATATAAGCCCGCGAAAAACCGTTGGCCAGTTCGCTTCGATTGCTGAAGAGGGATACAAAGAGCTGCCCGATGATGCTGACGCCGGGAAGATCGATCACCCACAGAACTGCCCGCCCGTTTTTTGCCTGTTTGTAAGCATCGGCGTAAACGCGCCGGAACCGGGTATATTCTCCCTCCCATTCCAGTTCGGGTAAATCTGCCTGGGTGAGGTAACGAATCTTAACCTTTGATAACCAGTCCATCCTTGATCCTTGATAAAATATCTTCAAGAAATGCGGTTTCCTCTTCGGGCGAATGGATGCGCCCATCCAGCCAGGCAGCGCGCAGGGTATCCAGAATCTCACTGTAAATTGGACCCGGCGGCAGGCCGCGTGCCTTCAAATCGTAGCCGGTAATCGTTGGCAAAGCGCGCCGCCAGGTGGTTGCGTAGGTGTGCAATAACTTTTTCTGTTCATCATCTTCGATGGATTGGTGTACGACGAATAAGGCTGGCAAGGTGTAATGACTTAGTCGTTCGGCGACATAGCTGGGCGATTTGCCTGCCAGTTCGGGCAATTCGGCGCGCAGTTTGCCGGCTGCCAGTACTGATGCAGCTAATGGCCCGGGCAATTTCAACCGCCTGATGAGACTGCCGATGACTTCCAGCGGCAAATAACTGAACCAGAGGATATATACCAGGGACTTGCGGGTGGGCTTGTTGCCCAAACGCTCCGGGATTTCCCATTCGTCATCCGGCTTTACCTGCAGGATATCTTCCATCTGACGAGAAAGGGTATCGTTCCAGGTGAGACTGGGATGAATTTGGGCGAGCAAGCCAAGCTCTGCCAGGCGCAAAAGCATTGCCGCGGCGTGTTCCTCTGCCAGGATAAGGTCCAGCTCGTGCCGAATGCGCTCGCCGGACAGCCTTTCGAGAAGTTGATCGGCTTCTGCCATCAGTTGTAGTGTGCGGGTTTCGATTTCGAAGCCGAAGCGCTGCTCGAAGCGCACGGCGCGCAGCATACGCGTGGGGTCATCAATGAAGGACAGCGAATGCAGCACACGGACAATGCCCCGTTGCAGGTCGCTCAATCCGCCCCAATAATCGTGCAGTTCGCCGTAATGCCGCCCATCTAACCTCAATGCAAGGGTGTTAATGGTAAAGTCGCGCCGGTGCAGGTCGAGCTTGATGCTGCTGCGCCGGATGGTGGGTAGAGCGGTGGGGTGATCGTAAAACTCGGTGCGGGCGGTGATCAGATCCAGGCTTTCGGGGATATCAGTCGGGTTGAAAGTATGGTCGTTGCTCCATTTCCTGGCCAGTTCCTCACGGATTTCTGTAATATCCCATTTAGCTGTGCCGAATCGGGTGTGGCTGACGACCCGTCCGCCGCTTGTTTCGGCCAGGGAGCGCGCCAGGGCGATTGCATCCCCTTCGACAACCACGTCGAAATCCAGGCTGGGGCGGTCGAGGAGCAGGTCGCGGACGAAACCGCCGACGATGTAAATGGCAACGTGCTGCTGGTGTGCATGCTGGGCGACCATCTTGAGCAGCGCCAGGCGTCCGGGCGGCAAAGCGGTTTCCAGTTTGCTGGCAATGTTACGGCGCGCCGGCAGGCTGGGGTGCGGAGCGAGAGCCTTTAACAAGTCTGTGCGCGTCACGATTCCGATGACTTTTTTACTCTGCGGGTCGAGGACGGGAATCTGTCCCCAGCCGCTGTTGGTCATCACGTTTTGCAGGTGTTCCAGCGAATCGGTGGTGAATACGGTGATTTCTCCAGCTTCCATCAGGCTGGCCGCGTTCAGATTAAGCCTGTGGGCAATGGCCCGGTCAACGGCGCGGCGGGTGAGCAGCCCGATGACTTTATCTTCATCGACTACCGGGTAGCCTTCGTAGCCGAAGCGCTGCATCAGGCGCAGAGCGTCATCGGCGGGCGTCTTGGGTGAAATCAGGTAGGGGCGCCGCGACATGATCTGCCCTATCGTGATTGAAGGTCGGATGGTTTGTTTCAACAGTTCGATTACCTCTTCACGGAGGGTATTCATTGGCGTTTCGCCCGATTCTTGAGGAATTCGGATCAGCGCCGCGGCTGCTCTTTCATGTCCGCCGCCGCCGAAATGCCTGGCAATTGTGGATACATCCACCTGATCGGTGGTCGAGCGGCAGATGATGCGGATTCCTTCGCTGATTTTAACCAACAAAATCAGGGCGTCCGGGTCGAGAAAATCGCGTAGCTTGTGGGCGATGCTCGAAATTTCTTCGGTCATTTCAGTGGCGTCTGTACTGCTGATGACGATGGTCTGCCCGTGAATCGGGTAGGTTTCAGCGGCTTCGAGCAGCCGGTCAAAAACCTTGCGCTGCTCGAGGGAAAGGGGCGGGTTGAGGTAATTCGAAGCGATCTGCAAACTGGCGCCCTGATCGAGCAGGTAGGCGGCGGCCCGCACGTCGCGCGGATCGGTGCTGGCGTAGGTCATTGCCCCGGTATCTTCGTAGATGCCCAGCAATAACAATGTGGCCTGGATCATGTTCAACGGCAGGCCGCGTTCGTGTATCGCTTCGACGAACAGGGTGGTAGAAGCCCCGGTTTTTTCCGTCTGCACCGTCCAATCGGCGGGCAGGTCAGGGCGCGGCGTGTGGTGGTCGATGACCTGGATGCGGGTATGCTTATGGATGCCCTTGAGCGTGATCAACGATTGCGTATCGACCAGGGTGATTGAATCGATCGGCTCGCCAGGCAGATCGCGCGGATCGATAAACGGCAGATCGGCCCCGTACAGCGTCAGGAACGAACGCCCATTGCGATTGATGCGCCGTGGCAGGACGGGGATCGCCGTTTCGTGCAACAGCGAAGCGCCCAACAGCGAAGCCAGCGCATCGAAATCTGCCTGCTCGTGGGTGAGGATGACATCCATGTCTTTATTGTAATTCACATCCATAAATTGAGCTAATGCTCACAACTTTCGAAAATGATCCTTGACAAATCTCGTTTACTTATTATAATTATTATCAAGTTTATCTTAAATATTCAGTGCGGAGCATTTTCAAAATGAATCGTTGCATTTGTATCTGGCGGGGCGGGTGATCAACCCCCTGCCAGGAGAGTAGCTGATCGGTTTTTCGATTGTCTATTGTCAGAGGGTTGCGCCCGTTCCCGCGGTGTGAATTTCACCCGCGGCGTCGAATGGATGCCGCCCTCTTTGTTTACCTATCGGCGGATGTGTTTCCCGCCCGCTCTCACCAGAGCGAATGACATAGATAAAGTCTATCGAAAAACTGGATGCCTGATGCCCGCCAAGCGCATATCCAACCTGCTAAAATCACATA
>CAZDAW010000011.1:53392-57558 GCA_964503685.1 uncultured Anaerolineaceae bacterium
TTCCGGCCAAGGAACGCAGGTATCCAGCTAACTATCCTGGAACCAGCACACCCGAATGGTGCGCTGCGCCCGGAATTTGAAAACGAGTGGATAAAATGAAAATTGCAAACCATGTCACCGAATTGATTGGAAACACCCCCATGGTGCGTCTGAACCGCCTGACGGAAGGCGCAGGCGCAACCATCGTCGCAAAATTGGAATTCTATAACCCGGCGCACAGCGTCAAGGATCGCATTGGCCTGGCGATGATCGAGGCGGCCGAGAAAGCCGGCCTGATCAAACCGGATACCATCATCGTTGAGCCGACCAGCGGCAATACCGGCATTGGTCTGGCGATGGTATGCGCGGCGCGCGGTTACAAATGCGTACTGACTATGCCCGAAACAATGAGCAGGGAGCGCCGGATGCTTCTGCGCGCTTACGGCGCCGAACTGGTGCTGACCCCCGGCAGCGAAGGCATGGCTGGCGCCATTAAAAAAGCGGAAGAGCTGGCTGCCAGCGACCCGCGCTATTTCATTCCCCAGCAGTTCAAGAATCCTGCCAACCCGGAGGTTCACCGCCGCACCACTGCCGAAGAGATCTGGCGCGATACCGACGGCAAGGTCGATTTTCTGGTCGCCGGCGTGGGGACGGGTGGGACGATCACCGGCGTTGGCGAGGTGATCAAGGCCCGCAAGCCATCTTTCAAGGCGATTGCTGTTGAGCCGGAGGACTCGCCGGTGCTTTCAGGCGGCGAAAAAGGCCCCCATCCCATTCAGGGCATTGGCGCCGGTTTCGTCCCCGAAGTGCTGAATACGAAGATCTACGACGAAATCATCCGCGTCAGGGGCGACGATGCCTTCGATATTGCCCGGCGCATGGCCCGCGAAGAAGGGCTGCTGGTCGGAATTTCCTCCGGCGCGGCGACCTGGGCTGCCCTGCAGGTGGCGCGCCGCCCCGAAAACGCCGGCAAGCTGATTGTGGTCATCATCCCTTCTTTCGGCGAGCGCTATTTGAGCACGCCCTTATTTGCCAACCTGGCGGATTGATCGGATTATTGATCGGCGCTTCTTGAACTTGGGCGGGATTTATACCCGTTCCAATCTACCAGATAGAGATTATTTGGAGATAGGGTGAGATGACGCTGTTGATTTAGAGAGGTTGTAAAATGAAAATTCCGTTATTAAATACGTTACACAATGATATCCAGGCGGTCTTCGATCGCGACCCGGCCGCCCGTTCTGTCATCGAAATTCTCGTTAATTATCCCGGTTTGCATGCCCTGTGGGGCTACCGCCTGGCGCACTGGTTATGGACTCATCGCCTCTTCTTTCTGGGGCGTTGGGTATCGCAGGCGACCCGCTGGCTCACTGGCATCGAAATTCACCCCGGAGCAAAAATTGGGCCGGGATTCTTTATCGATCACGGCATGGGGGTGGTCATCGGCGAGACGGCTGAAATTGGCCGGAACGTCACCCTCTATCACGGGGTGACGTTGGGCGGAGTCAGCCTGCACAAGGGCAAACGCCATCCCACCCTGGAGGATGACGTCGTTGTAGGGGCGGGCGCCAAGATTTTGGGCAACATCGTCATTGGAGAGTGCAGCCGCATCGGCGCCAACGCCGTGGTGGTGAAATCGACGCCGCCTAACTCGGTGGTCGTGGGGGTGCCCGGCCAGGTGGTGATGCGCAGCCAGCCGCGCACGGTGGCCGATGCGCCCGATCTCGATCATTCCCAGTTGCCCGACGCTATCGGCGATACGCTTTTTGCTCTCATGCGCCGCGTCGAGGAACTGGAGGCGCGCCTGGATGGTCACGAAGAGGCTATCCACATTCCCCATCCTGTCGAGCAGGGCGTCTGGCAGGGCGTCGATTTTGCGATCTGACGGAGTATAATAAAGTCTGTCTGTGGTTGCCGGTTTCAGGAAAACGATGAACGTTCACAAAATCTGCATGAACAAAGTACTCATAAAAAGATATCTTGTGTTCATCTGCGGTAAATGATAAAAGCCAGAATCGCGTAAAAATTATTGAGGTTGCCAATCGATGAATCCCAATCTATCCTCTGAAGAGATTACCCGTTATTCCCGTCACATTCTCATCCCTGAAGTGGGTTTTGAAGGTCAGCAGAAACTGAAAACCGCCTCTGTATTGCTGGTTGGGGCGGGGGGGTTAGGCTCGCCGGTTGCCATGTATCTGGCTGGGGCTGGGGTCGGGCGTATCGGCATCGTGGATGCGGATGTGGTGGATGTTTCCAACTTGCAGCGCCAGGTGATTCACGAAATGGGCAGTATAGGCGAACTCAAAGTCGAATCGGCCCGCCAGCGCATGCTCGACATCAACCCGCATATCCAGGTGGATATTTATCCCGAAGCCTTCACGTCCTCCAATGCTATGCGTATAGCAGCAGACTACACCATTGTGGTCGATTGTACAGATAATTTCCCTGCACGCTACCTCATTTCTGATCTGTGTGTGCTGCAAAAGAAGCTCTTTGTCTATGGGGCGATTTTCCGCTTCGAAGGACAGGTCAGTGTGTTCGACGCCAATCAGGGGCCCTGTTATCGCTGCCTCTTTCCCGATCCTCCCTCACCAGAATTGGTACCCTCCTGCGCCCAGACTGGCGTCTTTGGCGTTTTGCCGGGAACCATCGGCGCCCTTCAGGCGAGCGAGGTCGTCAAGCTCATTTTAGGCGTCGGAAGGCCTCTCATCGGTAAGTTGCTGATCTATAATGCGTTGGATCCGTCCTTCGACATTGTCAAATTGCGCAAGGACCCTCATTGCAAAGCTTGCGGCGAGCAGCCGGAAATCACTCATCTGATCGACTATGACCAGTTTTGCGGCTTGCCGGGCGCGGCGGCAGCCAACGCGCCGGCCATTACTCCGCGTGAAGTGGCTGAGGCGCTGCGCTTGGGCCGTCCGATTCGTTTAATCGATGTGCGCAATGAACGCGAAGGGCTGATTGCCTCGATCAAGGAGGCGGAACATATTCCCCTGGATCAACTCGAAGCGCGCCTCTCTGAATTGAATCAGGACGATGAGATCATCGTATTCTGCCGCGTCGAACCGCGCGCAACCATGGCGCAGCAGATTCTGCTTCGCCGCGGCTACCGCAACGTCAAACGCATGTCCGGCGGCATCAAGGCCTGGGCTAAAGAAATTGACCCGACAATTCCCCTTTATTAACAGTCACGTGACACGGTTTGCCTCACGTTCGATATAGCATCTTTCGCCGGTTTACTGGTCTGTGCTATAATCTCGCACACGATCCATCTTGATAAGGATTTTTATCATGTCTGACCCCGCACTTGATTCTAAACGAACCCTTCTGGCCGTTCTGGCTCATCCCGACGACGAATCCTTCGGCATGGGCGGCACGCTGGCGCTGTATGCTCGCCAGGGTGTGGATGTTTATCTGGTGTGTGCCACGCGCGGCGAAGCCGGCGAAGTTGCCCCGGAGATGCTCGAAGGTTACGCTTCCATAGCCGACCGGCGCGTGGCCGAGTTGGGCTGCGCCGCCAATATCCTCGGTTTGAAGAACGTCTATTTTCTGAATTACCGTGATTCGGGCATGGAAGGTTCGCCCGATAACCAAAACCCTCGCTCGCTTTATGCTGCCCCGTTGGATGAAGTGGCAGCCAGGGTGACTCACTACATTCGCCTGCTGCGTCCGCAGGTCGTACTCACCTTTGACCCTATCGGCGGTTACCGCCACCCCGATCATATCAAAATTCAGCAGGCGGCCGTGCGCGCCTTTGAAGCTGCCGGCGACTCGCAGATGTTCCCTGATCCCGATGGACTGCCTACTTACCAGCCGCAGAAACTTTATTTTCACACCATGTCGCGGCGCTTCTTACGGATTGCCGTAAGGGTTTTGCGCTTTTTCGGCCAGGACCCCGCTCACTGGGGGCGCAATAAAGATATCGATCTGACGGCGGTTGCCGTGCAGGATTTTCCTGTTCACGCCGAAATTGACTATGGGGCGGTTGCCAAAGTGCGCCTTGAGGCTGCCGCCTGCCATGCCAGTCAGGGTGGCCCGGCCATCACCGGCGGCGCCATCGGGCTGATCAATCGCATTCTGGGGCAAAAGGAATATTTCATGCAGGCTTACCCGCCGGTCGTTAACCCCAACGGCCGCCGGGCAACCGACCTGTTTGAAGACGTTCATTAGTTTTTGTAGGATACGTT
>CAZDAW010000012.1:0-50099 GCA_964503685.1 uncultured Anaerolineaceae bacterium
CGCTTTCCCCCACCTTAACCCAGGCCCCAACGGACACACTCGCTCCATCAATTACCCCCCCGCCGCCGCCAACCGTGACCAAAGCGCTGGTTGATAAAGCGCAATTTATCAAGGATGTTACAGTGGAAGATAATACAAAATTTGCTCCTGATGAATCTTTCACTAAGACCTGGAGATTAAAAAACATCGGAACCAGCACCTGGACTTCGGATTTTTCCCTGGCATTTGATTCGGGCGATTCCATGAGCGGGCCATCATCAAAGCCGCTAACACCTGGCACAGTGGCGCCCGGTGAAGTAGTCGATGTGTCTGTTAAACTTGTAGCGCCATCTGCTTCAGGCCATTATCGAGGAGACTGGAAATTACGGAATAGCTCCAATGTCATATTCGGATCCATTTATGTTGAAATCGTTGTTGGCACAGGAAACGACGTCGTTTACGATTTCACAAAACGTTATTGTGATGCAAAATGGCGAAACGCATCTGCAAATCTGAGCTGTCCGGGTACTGAAGTTGATGATAAAGGGTTCGTACTTATTCGGGACAACCCCAACCTGGAGAACGATGCACCCGCTGGCGGTAAGGTACTGGAAACTCACCCGCAATGGATAGATAACGGAAAAATCACAGGTAAATTCCCCGCCATAATGATACTACCTGGAGACCGGTTTACCGCGAAAATTGGATGCTTGCAGGGCGCGACTGCGTGCAACGTAAAATTCCAATTGAACTACCATATTGCCGGCGGACCCGATGTACAAAATTATGCAACCTGGACGCAAACATACGATGGCAATATTCATACCGCTGATGTTGATCTGGATGGCGTAGCAGGTCAGGAGGTTCAATTTATCCTCACCGTATTGGCCAACGGCCAATCCAACCAGGATTGGGCTTTCTGGCAAGACCCAAAAATATTAAGATGACCCTCATATGTGTAACCCACCAGTTTTTCAGGAATAAATGGGGCAATTCATCGGTATTTTAGGTTATAATCAATCAGTTCGAATCGAGGATAATTTGCCATATCAAGCTGGGATTTGGAAGAGGGGCTTTCCCTTCCAAATCCTTTCTTCATACCAACGAAAAATAAAAACATGTTTCAAGGAGAAAGAATGTCCAAAAGCAAAAAAAAGTATTGGCTGTTATTAGCTGCCAGTACATTACTCATTTCGGTTGCGGCCTGTTCAAAATCAGATGCCAAAAACGCAACCCCTCAGCCATCGCCTGAGATGATCTTTACCGCAGCTGCCCAGACGGTAGAAGCCAGACTGACAATGACAGCCAGTGCAATTCCACCTACACCGACAGAAACACAACTCCCCCCCACAGCAACGGCAACAGTTGCCCCGATGGCAACCGTTTCGACGCCGGCGACCAATGCTCCAATCAGCGTCGCGACCGCTGTTCCTTGCGACACAGGTCTGTTCGTCAGCGAAACAATCCCCGATGGAACCAGTTACGCACCCGGCGCCAAATTCACAAAAACGTGGACGATTAAAAACGTCGGCACATGTACATGGTCAACTTCCTATAAAGTCGTCTTTATTTCGGGAGAAGAAATGGATGCTAAAGAATCGTATGCCTTACCCAAAGCCGTAGCGCCAATGGAAAGCATTACGATTTCGATCGATATGACAGCGCCTTCTAAAAGCGGCGAATATCGCGGCGACTGGCGATTACAAAACGCATCGGGCGTTAATTTTGGCGTACAGCCGGGCAACAGCACATTCTGGGTAAAAATCAAAGTGGGCAGCGCCTCATCGGTAACAAAAACAGCAACCAAAGAGAGTGAAGCAACCAGCACCACGGCGCCAACTGCTACAAGTACTTTTACACCAGAAGCAACCGCCACAGCCACACCTGATGCAGAAGCAACGGCAGCGTCATTGACAGCCACTGCTGAAGCTGGAGGATAAGCGCATCCATTCAGCCACTCTGGTAGTTAAACACCTCGCCCATGAAGCTGGCTTTCAACTGGTGGGGGTAACCGATCCCAAACCCCCACCCCATATTTCGATTTTTGAGCACTGGCTGAACAATAATCGGCATGGCGGGATGAGTTATCTGGCAGGCGAACGATCACGCCTGCTCCGTTCCAACCCGCTGGAAATCATGCCCGAATGCAAGACGATCCTGGTATTAGGAATACGTTATGCAGACCCGCTAACAGCAAATAACCCGCCTGAAACAACCGATTACGGCAGAATCGCCGCTTATGCCTGGGGGAAGGATTATCACAATATCATCCTGGATAAAGTAGATCGGCTTGTATCTACAATCGAGCAATATGCCGGGCGTAAATTTTCTTTTCGGTGTTATACAGACAGCGGTCCATTATTGGAAAAAGATTTGGCTCAACGGGCAGGGCTCGGATGGATCGGCAAAAACACCTGCCTCATCAATCCAGTATTTGGTTCTGCCTTTTTTCTGACCGAAATCCTGGTAGATTTGGAATTGGAAATTGATCCGCCCTGGCAAAGAGACGCCTGCGGAAGATGCACCCGTTGCATCGATGCCTGCCCGACGCATTGCATTCTGCCTGATCGCACCCTCGACGCCAGTCGTTGCATATCTTATCTGACTATCGAGAACAAAGCGGATATTCCAGCAGAATTACGCCCGGCAATTGGCGCCTGGATTTTTGGGTGTGACGTCTGTCAAACAGTTTGCCCGTGGAACAGAAAAGCTCATTTAAAACAAGCTTTATCATCAATAGAACCTCAATTCTTGCCCCAAAGGATAATAGCGCCAAACTTACAGGATGAGATTAGATTGACAGATGAAGATTTCTATCAGCGCTATAATGACAGTCCTATTCTGCGCGCTAAACGGCGCGGGTTTTTACGGAATATCTGTGTGGCGGTCAGCAACAGTAAAAACACCGACGCCATCCCTGATTTAGACCGCATTCTTCAATTTGAAGCAGAACCGTTAATTCGCCGGCATGCCGCCTGGGCTTTAGGGGAAATTGGGGGATTAACAGCAAAACAGATTTTATTAGCAGCAGTGGAAAATGAAAAAGATGCATCCGTTCAAGCCGAAATTCAGGCTGCGCTAACCCATCTGTAAGTATGTTAGAATAAGCAATGAATCAAAAACGGGTGACGGATAAACCCGAAGATGAGGAGATAATATGTTTCATGCTAATCTAAAACAGAGAATGACCCTGCCTATCGTAGCGCTAATGGCGCTCTTGCTCAGCGCCTGCAGCAGTAATGCTACACCAGAAGCGACTGCGCTATCCCCTGAGGCTATTTATACAGCAGCAGCATTAACCATGGAAGCCAATCTCACAAGCACTGCGTTGGCGAATCCCACCGCGACAGAAACGCTCACCCCCAGTCCGACCCAACCTGTTGCCACTGCCACTTTGCCTGGGCTTTTAACCGCTTTGCCGATGAACAGCGCTACCCCAGGCCCAGGGACAGGCACCGCTTTACCTGGCGCGCCTACGACAACAACGTTGCCGTTATTTGGTACGCCCGGCCAGACGCCCATAGCAACCGGCTCTGTAACGCCGATCTTTGGTATCAAATCGCCTACCCCGGCAGGCGGAGTTGGGTCTTCGGGACCCTGCTATAACATGACTTTCATAGACGAAACCGTCCCGGATGATACACGATTCAGTCCAGGGGAACGTTTCGAAAAGACATGGACATTCAATAATCCGGGGCCCTGCACCTGGGATAAGAATGTCAGTATCGTTCCAATCCAATTTTCGCACCCAGACGATAAAGATAAAATGATGGGCGCCCCTGAATGGGTAAGCCTGGACCGGGAATACAAACCCGGCGAAAATGCGACCATCGCAGTTAAGTTAAAAGCGCCTCAGGAAGCTGGCGTTTATACAATATATTGGAAATTCATGGACCCCAACCATTACTATTTTGGAACCATGTTCTCTGTTCGTATAGAAGTTGTCTACGAATAATTAGCGAACGTATCAAAAAGTCATGCGAAGGATATTATTCAACCTTCGCATGACTTTTTATTTTACAAATTTTGATCTGCCGTCAGGGAGCCTGTGTGACTGCTGGCGTTCCGATTCCGCCTGCTGCGCCCTGCATCGTGGGCGTATTGGAAGGTAAAACGCCGGAAGTGGGCACCGAGGTCGGAACAGCCGTAGCCCGTCCAGCCTGGATAATAAGCACCTGCCCGACATAAATAGTCGCCGGGTCCTTGATATTATTGTCACGGATGATATCATCCCTGATTGCCTGGAATCTTTGTGCGATGATATCGAGTGAATCTCCTGCCTGAATTACATATTCGATCTTACCGCGGAAACCGGCAGGTACGGGGGTTTCAGTCGGCAGTTTCATATCGGGCGGCGGGATGATCAGCTTATCCCCAACTTTAATCAGGGCATCCGCGGGCAGGTTATTTAACTTGAGGATGATTTGCCAATCGGTGTTAAATTTTTCGGCAATCGTGTAACCCAAGTCTCCCTCCTGAACGATATACTCAAATGGAGCGGAAGCTGTTGGCGTCATTGTTTCAGTTGGAGTCATGGTAATCGTTGGCGTATCGGTGGGCAACGGCGTCGGAGTAATCGGTGTTGGTGTATAGGTGCTGGTTGCTGTTGGCGTTCGGCTGGCAAACAAGGCGATATTGATCTTCGGCTTGTTCGGGCCTGTCAGCCACATGGCCAGCATAAAAATACCAAAAATCGCCAAGACAACCGCCAGGCCGCCAATTAAGAATGGGCCTATCTGTTGCCGTTTTTTATACGATTGAATGATTTTATTGGCAGAACTTTTATTTTTCATTTTGAAATCTCTCATTCAAAGAGTGGGTGCAAATGAACAGGTTTCAATTTCCTCTGACTTGATACGATTGATTTCTTTATTCTACCACAAGGTGTTCACGCAAGAACTGCCCGGTATAGGAATTCGTAACCCGACTGACCTCTTCTGGCGTACCCTGAGCTACCAGCGTTCCACCGCGGTCGCCGCCTTCAGGGCCCAAATCGATCAGGTGATCGGCCACCTTAATAATATCCAGATTATGTTCGATGATCAAGACACTGTTCCCGGCATCCACCAAACGCTGTAAGACTTCGATCAACTTGTGCACGTCAGCGGCATGCAAACCCACAGAGGGTTCATCCAGTACATAGAGGGTGCGCCCTGTTGCCCGGCGGGAAAGCTCGCGGGCCAATTTTACACGTTGGGCTTCACCGCCCGATAGGGTTGTCGCCGGTTGCCCGATGCGGACGTAGCCCAGACCGACATCCTGAAGGGTCTGAAGTTTGGTCATAATGCCCGGAAATGCCGGAAACATCTCCAGGGCGGCATCTACCGTCAGATCGAGCACATCAGCGATGGAGAGACCCTTAAAAAGCACCTGAAGGGTTTCGCGATTGAAGCGCGCCCCGTGACAGACATCGCATGGAACGTAAACATCAGGGAGGAACTGCATCTCGATGCGCAGTTGACCCTGACCCTGGCAGGCCTCACAACGTCCACCATGAACATTGAATGAAAAACGCCCGGCTTTATACCCACGCACCTTGCTTTCAGGCAGCGCAGCAAACAACTGGCGAATCTCATCGAACAGGCTGGTGTAAGTGCCGGGATTCGAGCGCGGCGTGCGGCCTATAGGCGACTGGTCAATATTGATGATCTTATCAAGATATTCCAAGCCCTCGATGCGATCATAATCACCCGGTTGGGTATGCGCCCTGTTCAAATCTCGCGCCAGGGCGTTATATAGAATATCGACCATTAAGGTCGATTTGCCTGAACCAGACACTCCGGTAATGCAGACCAGGCGTCCCAAAGGAATGGCTACGGTGATATCCTTCAGGTTATTCGCCCGCGCCCCGACGATGGTCAAATATTTGCCGTTGCCTGCCCGACGCTTCTCAGGAATGGGCACAAATTTACGGTGCGATAAATACGCTCCGGTTAAAGAATCGGGGCAGTCCACGATGTTTTGCACCGGACCTTCGGCTATTACGTACCCGCCGTGCTCTCCGGCGCCAGGACCCAAATCGACAACCCAATCGGCTGCACGGATCGTTTCTTCATCGTGCTCAACAACCAGAACGGTATTGCCCAGGTCGCGCAGGTTCATGAGGGTGGAAAGCAAACGGGCATTATCGCGCGGGTGAAGGCCTATCGACGGCTCATCAAGCACATAGAGGACGCCCATCAGGCGCGAACCGATTTGCGTTGCCAGACGAATACGTTGCGCCTCGCCGCCTGAAAGCGAGCCAGCCGAACGCTGGAGGGTCAAATAATCCAGGCCGACGTTGACCAGAAAACCCAGGCGGGCCTGAATTTCCTTCAAAATACGTTCGGCAATAACCTGGTGACGGGCATTGAGGGGCGTATCCTGTCCTGCCAGGCGACGAATCCATTCCAGGGTGCGATTAATCGGCCAGGTTGTCACTTCGATAATATTGGCGTTGTCCACGGTTACAGCCATTGCCTCCTGGCGTAAGCGCGTCCCATTACAGGTCGGGCAAGGGCGGTCAGTCATGTATTCAGTGATCTTGCTGCGGATATAATCCGACTGCGTCTCGCGGTAGCGCCGCTCGAGGTTGGGGATGACGCCTTCGAAGGCAGTGGTAAAGGTCGTCTGCCGGCCGTTGTGTCCCTGAACGTGAACGGTAATTTCCTCGCCGCCGGTGCCATAGAGAATTTTGTTCAATTTTTCTTCCGGGATGGCGCTAACCGGTGCGTTGAGATCGATATGATAATGGCGGGCAACCGCTTCAAATATCTGCCAGGTATAGGTAATTTGCTCGCGCGGCCCGCTCCATTCCATGGCAACGATAGCGCCTTCGGTCAAGGAGCGATCCATATCCGGGATAAGAAGATCGGGGTCAATTTCCAGCCGGCTGCCCAGGCCCTGGCAATCGGGGCAGGCGCCATGAGGGGTATTGAATGAGAAGGTGCGCGGCTCGATTTCAGGCAGGCTGACGCCATGCTCCGGGCAGGCAAAATGCTCCGAAAAATAAATATCCTGAGGAGGATCGACCGATAAATTCTGAATGGTCAGGTATCCATCGCCAACCTTGAGCGCCGTCTCAACCGAATCGGTGAGGCGCGAGCGGGCCGCTTTGGCATCTTCTTCGCTGTCTTCAGCGGAATGGAGCACCAGACGGTCAACCACTGCTTCGATGGTGTGAATCTTATAACGATCCAGGCTTATTTCTTCATCCAGGCTGTAAACCTGGCCATCGGCGCGCACGCGCACAAAGCCGGCTTTGCGAATTTCATCAAAGACGGCCTGGTAGGTCCCTTTGCGCCCGCGTACGACCGGCGCCAGAATAAGCAATTTGGTGCCGGCGGGCATCTTTTCGATAAGATCGACGATCTCCTGGGCGGACTGTTTAGCTACCTCTCGCCCGCAAACAGGGCAGTGAGGGATGCCTACGCGGGCATAGAGCAGACGCAGGTAATCATAGATTTCAGTCACTGTACCAACAGTGGAACGCGGGTTGTGCGAGGTGGCTTTCTGGTCGATGGAAACCGCCGGCGAGAGGCCGTCGATATAATCCACGTCTGGTTTGTCCATCTGTCCGAGAAACTGACGGGCATAAGAGGAGAGGGACTCGACGTAGCGGCGCTGCCCTTCGGCAAAGATCGTATCGAATGCTAAAGATGACTTGCCGGACCCCGATAGCCCGGTGATGACGACAAACTGGTCGCGCGGGATTTCAACCGTGATGTTTTTCAAGTTATGTTCACGCGCCCCGACCACGCGAATGACATTTTGGGACATACTTTACCTTCTTCACAAATGGAGATTGACTCCAATTATAGCACAAATGTTTTATATTTCCAATAAAATCAAAACCCGGTTCGAAGCACACCGGGTGGGGTTGGCGCTCGCCTCTGCGAGACTTCGCTGCGCTCGCCGATTTTTGTTCGCGTCAGAGAGCCGTGAGATTCTACCACGATATAACCATCTTTTGTGGACCGAGACGGGCATAAATTCGGGGCATTCGTTTTAAAAACAAAACGAATACAACTGGCCGGGCAGAGAAAGAGCGCCATCTCGCAGCACAGGTCGCCGTGTTTTTTTATCTCAAATCAAGCCCAAACGGTTGCATGGACGGTCCAGTCCGTATGCGAAGCGAGCGCCATTGCGGAAAAGTTAGACATGTTTCAATGTATGACCCAAACTCACAGACTTTAAAAGGGTTATCGGGATATAATTAATCCAGACTGCCGCCAGATGTCAGACCCTGAAGGTTTTGATTGATCGTAATGATCAGGGGATTGCAAGACCAAACTTTCAGGATCTAAACAGCGGATCAAATCACGCAATCTTATCCCTTTTTATACTGGAGTCCTTCATGGAAGAAAAAGCGCACAAACGAGCAATCACCGCCTGGACGTTTTACGACTGGGCCAATTCCGCCTTTGCCACGACGATCATGGCAGCCGTGCTGCCGGTGTATTATTCCACGGTGGCGGCGGCCAACCTGCCCCCCAACATCGCCACGGCCAACTGGGGTTATACGACCACCATCTCGCTGCTACTGGTGGCGGTCATCGCCCCGATACTGGGGGCAATGGCCGATTTCAGCGGAGCGAAAAAGAGGTTCCTGACCATCTTCGCCGGGGTGGGCATCATCGGCACCGCTCTGCTGTACTTCATTGGCGAAGGCGACTGGCTGATGGCTTCGATCTTCTTCATCATCGGCAACATCGGCTTTTCGGGTTCGATCGTCTTCTACGATTCGCTGCTACCGCACGTTGCCCGGCCGGAGGAGATCGACCAGGTTTCATCACGTGGTTATGCCACGGGCTACATCGGCGGCGGGCTGCTGCTGGCCATCAACCTGGCGATGATCATGCTGGCGCCGGATAACCTGACCGGATTGATGACGCGCCTGACCTTCGTCAGCGTGGCGCTGTGGTGGCTGATCTTTTCCATCCCCCTGCTGCGTATCGTTCCCGAACCGGCGCGGCGCATCCTTTCGGGTGAAGAACATTTCAACCCGGTACAGGCCAGTTTCAAACGTCTGGCAAGCACCTTCAAAGAAATCAAAAAGTACCGCCAGTTGTTCAAATTCATCATCGCCTTCTGGATTTACAACAACGGCATCGGCACGATCATCTACATGGCAACCATCTACGGGGCCGAGATCGGCATCGGGCAGACCACGCTGATCGGTACGCTGCTGATGGTGCAGATTGTGGCAGCCCCGTTCGCATTCCTCTTCGGCTGGCTGGCGAAGAAGATGGGCACCAAGCACGCTATCTATCTGAGCCTGGGCATTTACACCCTGATCGCCTGCCTCGGCTACTTCCTCACTCAAGAATGGCAGTTCTGGGTGCTGGGCTTCATGGTCGCCACGGTGCAGGGCGGCAGCCAGGCGCTCAGCCGCTCGCTGTGCGGGCGGATGGTGCCCAAGTCCAAATCCGCTGAATTCTTCAGTTTCTTCGGCGTTACCGACAAAATCGCAGGCGTTCTGGGGCCGTTCCTGTTCGCCACAGTAAGCGTGATCGTCGGGCACAGCCGCCTGAGCATCGTCTCGCTGATCATCTTCTTCGCCGTCGGCCTGATCATCCTGACACGGGTAGATGAAAAAGAAGGTATCCGCATCGCCGAGGAAGAAGAAGCAGCGCTGGATAAGCAGTACGTGTCGTAAGTTTACCGATTGATTAAAAGCGATAACCGCAGATCCGCTCTAATAAATACAGATATCTCAATAATCTGTATCTGCGTTGATCTGCGGTTAAATATTAAGAAAAACAACTCGGATCATCAGCGGGCCGCAGAAATAACCGTTTACAGATCGCGCTTCGAGAAGAGGCGCAGCATAATCACGATGGTAGCGAGCAGATAAACCACAGCATAGGCGACCATCAACGGGCTGGGCGTCGAGATCGAGTTGAAAGGTGAATTCACAAACGACCCGGTCACCGGCGACTGCATGACGAACGCCGCCCGCCGCCAGAGCGCTTCGGCAGGCATGATCAGGCTGGTGACAATGCCCACGTTCACCGCGGTGGTGCTCTCCAAAAACGCGCCGATCTGCTCGACCCAACCGCCGATGACAGCCAGGCCGTAAAGACCAAAGACCACCCCCCCGGTGGCCAGCGCCGAAAGCCGGCTGCTGCACAACAGAGCCAGCGACATAACCAGCAGGCTCTCCAGATAGATCAAGCCAATACCGGTCAGAACATTGGCCGGCATGTATCTTTGCTGCAGCCAGACGCTCAGCACGACGCCGCCTGCTACCAAAAGGACATAAGCCGCCAGCAAGATGGCGATCCCCAGCCATTTGCCCAGGGCGATATCCATGCGGCGGATCGGCTTGGCGACCAGGGAGTGGATCGTCCCGGAAGAAATTTCTCCGGCGAGAGAGTCGGCAGAAACAAGCGAGGCCATAGCAATTGCCAGAAAGGTGACCGTATAGAGACCCGCCAGAACGAGAAAGTTGAACACGCCGGAGCGCATGAGTTGAGTTAAAGAAGATTCGCCATCGTTATAAATTTCGGCGGACATGAAATGGAAGCCTACGCTGTAAATTATCAAAAAGCATATTCCCAAGATCAGGCCGGCCAAAACAATCTTGCGGCGGATGGCCTCACGGAAAGTGAGGTGAGCGATCGTCAGGATGGGTGATTTCATAGGCCGCCGTCCGTTCCGACAATTTGAATAAATAAATCTTCCAGTGAGAGATGCTGGGGTTGAATGGCATACACGTCTACACCCTGTGAGACCAGGTAGCGGTTCACCTCGGGAAGGATGGCTTCATCGATGTACGAAAAAGTAAGATCGTCGCCTTCAAGGCGGGCGTTCTGCACCCGACTTCGCAAACCAGCAAGAGTCTGCTCATCAACGCCAGAAGTGCGGATGGTGACACTGGAATGAAGGTCGCGGTGATCATTCAATTCAATGACCCGGATCACTTCGCCATACTTAATGAAGGCCACCCGATCGCAAGTAATTTCGACCTCACTGAGCAGGTGGGAATTAAGAAAAACGGTAGTACCCCTCTTACGTAAATCACACATGATATCGCGCACCAGCCGCCTGCCGATGGGATCGAGACCGGAAGTCGGCTCATCGAGGAAGACCAGCGCAGGTTCGTTCAACAAGGCTTGAGCCAGTCCGATCCTTTGCAGCATGCCCTTGGAAAAGGTGCGTAATTGCTTTTCCCGAAAAGGAGTTAGCCCGACCAGATCGAGCAAATCGGACACCCGCGAAATGAGAGTTTGCTTCGAAATTCCGTACAGGTCACCGTGGAGGGTGAGAAATTCAGCAGCCGTCAGCCATTCGTGAAAACGGAAATGCTCGGGCAAGAAACCGATCTTTTTACGCGCCTGGCGGTCTCCAAGCGGCGAGCCGAGGAGATTGGCGCTCCCGGCTGTGGGTGCAATAAGGCTGAGCAGCATTTTGATCGATGTCGTCTTACCGGCTCCGTTCGGACCAAGAAATCCGAAGATTTCACCCTGTTTAACCTGTAGGGTCAGGTTTTTCACGGCGACGTTGTCGCCAAAGACTTTACGAAGCCCATTGGCTTCAATTGCATTATTAGTGAGCATAATGAAATTATATTCGATTGTGTTGGTAAAAAACAAAAAGGCTGGACTGGCCAGGTTCTTTATCAGGACCGCCGCAGCGCCCCAATAAGCAGGCGATAGACTCCCACCTGCATAAACGGGAGTCTATCGCAAGCAAGTCTGTTATCGATATTCTGAGTTTACTGCATGGCGTTTGCCATATCGATGGCTTTTTGTGTATTGCCATCCATGCCAGCGATGGTGTAAATGACTCCATCTTTAACCCAGAGGAGCAGATATTCGGAAGAACTGTTCTGGATCAGGGTTCCAGTCACGCCGTCCACTGCTACTTCTTCGGTCGTCGCATGGCGCGGGATCGGGATAACGAGTGAGGAAGTCCAATCAATGGACTGGCTGAATGCATGCGCCTCTTCCGCCGACATGCCTGTGAATTCCAATCCGATCTCGGCCAGTCTGGGCAGATCCAGATCGTCAGGCGCAGAGACAGTCGGGCTTGGGATTTCAACCAGCATCATGCAATCAGGATAGCTGCGAGCCGATGATTTTGGTAAATCAGGATCATCAGAATCAACGCCATAATTATTCGTTACTGCTTCCTTTCCCGAAACGGGGCACTCACCATAAGCGGCTGTGACTCCAAAGGGAATTTCGAGAGTGAGTTTGGCGCCATCCAACGATTCAGGCAACACCAGATCGCTGTGTCCGGCTTCGTTCAGTATGGACTGGGCGCGAGCGCGGTCAACGACAAATTCATAAGCTGAACTGCCGCTCACAGCCAACTGCGGCGCAGCTTCCTGCCCACCAGGCAGACGTACGGTAAAGCCGGCCAACTGACTGGCTTCTTCAACACTGGAAGCGACCTGCTTCTCGCCGGGTTCCTGCAAGACAGTTATCGAATCAGACATAATCTGAGTGATCATCTCGCTCAGGGTATCATTTTCGCTTAATTCACTCAAAGTGCTTACATCCACCGGAACAACAGCCACCTGTTGCACCCGGAACAGCTTGAGGAGTTGTTCAGCCGATGCCCTGATAACCGGAACCTGAAACAGTCCCAGTATCATCACCAGGATAAGAAATCCGATCCATACAGGACGGAATTTTGGGTTTGTTATCTTTCCTAACATGGAATTCTCCTTTTTCTTCAAACGCATTTTGAATTGATGGAGCGCTGCCCCGGCACGCGGCAACTGCGCTTCAGGAGCCTGCTGGAGAAACAACAGATGTTGTTCAACAAAACGAGCATGACGGCTGATTTCATCAAGGCGCGCCTGGCAAATCGAACATTCGGCCAGATGCCCGGAGCTATTGTCATTAAGCTCTCCATCTAAATAAGCTCGGAGTTGACCTTCATCCAAATGATTGTTCATCCTTTCTCCTTTTCAGCCGCGCGGTAGCGCTTTTCAAATTCTCGCTCAGCCCGCGCCAACATGGGCCCAATGGACGCAGGCGAAACTTCCAAAATTAATGCGATCTCTTTATATGACTTGCCCGAATAGCGTAAAAGCAAAAGCTGCGCCTGCCGGTAGTCCATCTCGCCAAGGACGGAGCGAGCATTTTTACGCTCTTCGGCGACGGTAAAAACATCAGCAGGGCTTTCAAGGCGCTGGTCATCCCAATCAGCCTGGCCGGCTGCCAGTTCATACTGCTGGCGACGTTTTCGGGAGCGGATAGCATTCAACCCCAGGTTGGTTGCCACCCGGTACAGCCACCCTCCGATGTTCAAATCTCTGCCGCCAGAAGAAAACTTCTGGTAGAGACGCATGAAGGTTTCAAGCGCCAGATCTTCCGCTTCAGCAGAGTCGCCCATCAAACGCCATAAAAGATGGTGGATACGCGACCAGTTTTCCAAAAAAATCTGGTCGAATTGTTCCTGGGTAGAACCGGAAGAAATACCGGTTGCATCAGAACGGATTTTATTCGAACTCATTGCAACACTACTTTTTATCATTTGGATAAAATCTCATTCTCAATCTCGTGTTTGAACCTCTATAATAAATAACACCCCCCACGATGAAAATGAGACAATTTATACAGGTTGATTATCAAGAAATGGATAATCAACACTTAATAAAAAAACCGGTCCCCCTGACCGGTAACCATTCATCTATTATTTAGGCAGTTCGTAAAGTTCCAGCAGTACACCCTGAGTACTTTCAGGATGAACGAAGGCGTATTTTTTACCCCCGCTGCCAACCACCGGTGTTTCGTTAATCAGACGGACGCCCTTGGCTTTCAGTTCGGCCAGCTTACCTTCGCAATCGTCCACCTCAATACACAGATGATGGATGCCAGCGCCTTTCTTTTCCAAATATTTGCTTACCGTCGAATCAGGCGTGGTGGGCTGCACCAACTCAACTTCTGATTCGCCAACGGGCATGAAGGCCACCTTCGATTTTTGGGCAGCCACTTCTTCAATGTGGTGTAATTCCAGACCCAGCGCATCACGCCAGAAAGTCAAGGCCTTGTCAATATCCGGTACAGCGATGCCGATATGGTTGATTTTTTTTATATTTGCCATTTTTATTCTCCATTTTTAACTTATTGAAACCTGGTCATAACAAATGTTAAAACATAAAAAATTATATCGATCAAGCCCAGGATGGCGCCTGATACTCGCCCCAGACCTTGCGCAGCACGCCGCAAATTTCGCCCAGGGTGACGTTGTTTTCAACACAGATGATGAAAAGGGGCAGCAAGTTATCAGCGCTGCGGGCGGTCTTTTCGAGTTGAGTGAGCAATTCACTCACCCGCGCCGCATCACGCCGCTGGCGCAAGGCAGCCAGGCGGGCGCGCTGATTCTGCTCGATGGATGGATCAACGCGCAAACGTTCCAGTTCGATCTTTTCTTCGATCTGAAAAGCGTTGACGCCCACAACAATCTCTTCCTTCTTTTCGACTGCACGCTGGTAATTGTAAGCAGCGTCCTGAATCTCATTTTGCATGAAGCCTTTTTCAATGGCAGCCAGGGCGCCGCCCAAATCATCGATCTTTTTGATATATGCTCTGGCTTGCTTTTCGATTTCATCGGTCAGGTATTCGATGATATAAGAACCAGCCAGCGGGTCAATGGTGTCAGCCACACCCGATTCGTAGCCAATGATCTGTTGGGTGCGCAGCGCCACGCGCACAGATTTCTCGGTCGGCAACCAGAGCGCCTCATCCATGCTGTTGGTGTGCAGCGACTGCGTCCCGCCCATTACCGCGGCAAGCGCCTGGAGCGTTACGCGGACAACGTTGTTTTCGGGCTGCTGGGCAGTGAGCGTCGAACCGGCTGTCTGGGTATGAAAGCGCAAGGGCAGAGATTTTGGATCTTTAGCGCCAAAGCGATCACGCATGATCGAAGCCCATAAGCGGCGCGCCGCCCGAAACTTGGCAACTTCTTCCAAAAAGTTGTTGTGGGCATTGAAGAAGAAGGAGAGTTGAGAAGCGAAGTCATCAACGCTGAGGCCGGCATCCACGGCTGCCTTGACATAAGCGATACCATTCGCCAGGGTAAAAGCGACTTCCTGTACAGCAGTCGAGCCTGCTTCACGGATATGATAGCCAGAAATACTGATCGTGTTCCAATGGGGAACTTCCTTTTCGCAGAATTTAAAAACATCGGTGATCAGACGCATCGACGGCGTCGGTGGGAAGATATACGTCCCGCGCGCTACATATTCTTTGAGAATATCGTTTTGAATCGTGCCGCGCAGCTTGCCCGGTTCAATGCCCTGTTGCTTTGCGACGGCGATATACAACGCCAGCAAAATTGCCGCCGGAGCGTTGATCGTCATGCTGGTCGAGACTTTATCAAGCGGAATGTCCTTAAAAAGAGCCGCCATGTCTTCGAGAGAAGAGATCGAGACGCCCACCTTGCCCACTTCACCCAGGGCCATGGGGTCGTCGGAATCATAGCCAATCTGGGTAGGCAGGTCAAAGGCAACCGAAAGACCGGTCTGCCCCTGATCCAGCAAAAAACGATAGCGGCGGTTCGATTCTTCAGCGCTGGCATAACCGGCATATTGGCGCATAGTCCACATCCGTCCGCGATACATGCTGGGCTGCACGCCGCGGGTGAAGGGATAATCTCCAGGAAAGCCCAGTTTTTCCATGTAATCCGGGTCTTCGTTTTCCGGCGTTAAAAAACGGGGGATGCACATACCGGATGAATTTTTAAATTCGGGCTTACGTTCGGGAAATTTCTGGATAACAGGTCGAAGGAATTTTTCCTCCCAATGCTTTTTTTCATCTTCTATTGTCATAGTCGCCCTCACGTGTAAGTTATATAAATTGAGTATACACTATGTGCTACAAAGTAGGGAGTGAATTTTGTCGTTTTTCTGGCTGATCAGTTGTCATCGAATTGATATATAATCGTTTTATGAAAATCCTGACAATAGATATTGGTACCGGAACGCAAGATATCTATCTGTATAATTCCCAATTGGATATTGAGAATGGGCTAAAGATGGTAGTACCATCGCCGACCCTCGTGGTAAACAAACGGCTCAAACAGGCGACTCAAAGCCGTTCACCCGTCATATTGACCGGGGTAACCATGGGGGGCGGGCCCAATGCCTGGGCAGCCGAAGCGCACATCAAAGCAGGCTTGCCCCTGCTGGCAACGCCAGATGCAGCACGCACATTCAATGATGACCTGGAAGCTGTTCAGGCAATGGGGATTAAAATCATCAGCGAGGATGAGATCAGCATCTTGCCAGATTCTTACACCCGAATTGATTTACACGATTTTGATTTCGAAGCCATTCGGCGCGCTATGGACGTGTTTGAAGTTTCATTAAGCGATCTGGCTGCCGTGGCCGTTGCTGTATTCGATCATGGCGCTGCTCCGCCAGATGTATCAGACCGTAAGTTTCGTTTTGATTACCTCGACGAGCGTATTCGCAGTCAAAACCGTTTGAGCGCCTTCGCCTACCTGTCGCCCGATATACCATCTGCCATGACTCGTATGCAAGCCGTTGCCCAATCTGCAAAAGGATTCGATTGCCCTTTGGTCGTTATGGATACTGCTCCGGCCGCCGTTATGGGAACGACTTTCGATTTAACCGTTCAAGAACGAAGACGGAAAATCATTGTCAATGTCGGAAATTTCCATACGCTGGCTTTCCGCATGGGTTTGAAAGGTATAGAAGGTGTGTTTGAACACCACACCGGCCTTCTGGATACCCAGAAACTGGACGCGTATTTATTAGCGCTGGCCAACAGCTCACTCAACCGCCAAACCGTTTTCGACGATCATGGACATGGCGCGCTCATCTATGACCCAATGCCGTTAATCTTGCCCGATAATGAATGGGGAGTCGTCGTGACCGGGCCGCGCCGGTCGCTGATGAATACTTCGCGTCTGCATCCCTATCACGCCGTACCTTTCGGCGATATGATGATTGCTGGCTGCCTGGGCCTTCTGGCTGCCACAGCGGACATTTTACCCGATCTGGCAGAACCCATACAGGAATCGCTGCAAAACCAGGCAGGCGCCGTTACAGCTCCCTGGGATGTTGAATGAAAGACGATGAACATCCAGTACAATCGTTGTGGCTGGATATTTGCGCCATCGGATTGCTTCTATTCCTGGTTGGCGACATTGCTCTGGCTTTCGCTCTTCCCTGGTTGAAAGTACACGGCCCCCAAAACCAGGCGCTGGAACGTTATGCGCCGCTCACTGATGGTCAATCAAGGCTGTACGTCAAATACACCCCCGATAATCGGATCGCATACTGGCAAAGTCAGAATATCGTGCGCCTGCTCAGCGGGCGCGCCCTGACCACCGACCTCAGCAAGAGCCAGTATGATGTACTGCGAGACTTTCTTCAACAACCTGATGCAACGAGTCTCTCGCAAGATGAATTCGTCAACCGTCTGAATCAATATGCCCTGTTTTTCGATAATATCAGGGAGCTTTACCCGGACGGACAAACCGCAAATTATCGCAATCTCATCCTGCGTACACAAAATGGCGACTTCACCGTCAGCATTTCTAATCCCGCTGCGGGAACGGAATGGACGTTCGAACCGCCCTTGCAAACATCAGGGGCGCGCCTCAAGCCAGGGGAGACCTGGCAAAGTAAAGGGATTTTTAATCATACCCTCGAATATCAAAGCCAGGGTAAAGTCTTGCAAACAAGCCAGTTCAACAGCCCGCTGGGCAAATTCTCAGACTGCATCGAAGTAGAAACAAAGCTATCGTTTTCACAAGGCAACGATATCCTTCAGACACAAATTACCAATGACTGGTATTGCGCGGGATTCGGGCTGGTTACACACGAAATCATCGATGACAGGGGGGAGTTAGTCTCATACGGAGAAGTTGTGGGTAGTAATCGTTCACCAGAGCAGGCCGCCGCCGAATGGAAACCTTTACCGGCCTTACCGACCTTTCAAACTGTCATTCAAACACCAGCCAACTCAGAGCAAGTTGCGCACCTCGAATGGCAGCTATCTCGCGTGGGACGAAGCCGGAATGCCGACAACCCCAGCGAAAGCACACTTTCACCCACATGGATTCCCACAGTTCCACCGCTTCTCCTGACGGCCAGTTATGGAAGCGACCTGATCGCCTTCGATGCCCAGGATGCCAGCGGGAAAGTAGCGTGGCGTTTTCACACCGCAGGTACGATCTACGGGAAGCCAGCGTATGATGCACAGCGCAGACAAATTTACTTTGGCTCCAGTGATAAACGGCTGTATGCATTGGACGAGCGGGGATTATTCCTGTGGTCTTTTGAAACGGGCGACAATATCGTTTCTCGGCCAGCCATCTATCAGGACAGAGTAATTTTCGGAAGTGAAGACCGGTCGATCTACGCCCTGAACGCAGCCGACGGAGCCTTGATCTGGCAGCAAACCGCCGGCGGCGCAGTCATTGCCTCGCCAGCTCTGGCAGGAAAAAGCGTCATTATCGCTTCGGATGACGGCGGGGTTTATAACTTTGATGCAGCCACCGGTGAGAAGAAATGGCTGTTCACCACAAATGAAGCCATTGAAGCGCCGGTTGTTGTTTCCGGAGAAACAGCTTTCGTCGCCAGCCGGGACGCCTGTGTATATGCCATCGATACCATCACAGGCAAAGAGTTATGGAAAAGCACCCTTGGACGGATACTGCGCACTGCGCCGGCTGTGGGGGAAGAGGCAGTTTATGTTATCGATGAAAATGGGTATCTGACGGCTCTCGACCGACAGAATGGCAAGCAGCTATGGTTTAACTTCGAAGCAGTTTACCAGGGCGCGCCGCTGCTCATTGATAATGCACTTCTGGTAACAGATGATCAAGGTTTAATTTACCGGATTAATGCCCTGGGGAAACGAGAAAGATCATGGGCGATACCGGCAATCCAATCCGATGAAGACCGTCCCGATTTTCGGCTGGGAATGACAGCCGGCGGGGGCGCAGCCTGGGCCACCGATTCTTCAGGCGATACCTGGCGACTCGGCCCGGCATTAACCAGGCCACGCCCGCTCAATCTGAAATGGATGATGTCAATGGGAGATCAGGTATTCAAGCAATATGCAACGTATGCACCACTCGCCAAATATGATGAGCAGGCTATCCTTGTCGATTCAGCGGGAACGATCTATCAATTAGATCCAGAAAACGGCCAAACCGTTGCCCTGGGTTCATTGCCCGATTTCAACGCCACTGTTCGTATGCAACCTGTAACCAGCGGACAAAACCTGGTCGTTACCACCCGCGATGCCCTCTATGCACTGTCACTGCCAGAAGCAAGTTTGCGCTGGAAATATCAGGTGGAGGGCAGCAGTGTATTCCCGGCAGTGATCAGCGATCAAACCGTACTCTGGGTAACCCAATCGGAGTTTGACAACACAGGTATGGCAAACGGGACACTGCATGCGCTTGATCTCGAATCCGGGAAGCTGGTCTGGCAAACGAATTTAGGAAAAGTTACCCAGGCAGGAAACGTTCTGACAAACGGCGCAGCCGTTTACACAAACACCCCCCCCGCTGCCTTTGACCTGGCAACCGGCAGGATACTCTGGAAAAGTCCAGAGGAGATCACCGGCTTTGGAGGAGCAACCTTAAGTTCTGATGGGGAAGTTCTCTTCAGCGTGATCAACACAGGTGATCTAAACCAGTATCGCGCAGCAGCCTTCCATACAGGCGACGGCAGTTTGTTATGGCAGACCGAGCCGATCATCGAAAACGCCAGCATTTTTGAAAAGCTTTGGCTTTCGAATGACACGCTGATCATCCCCACCCTGAACGGTACAGGGGATATTCTGGGTCTAGACGCCGGAAACGGCATTTTACGCTGGTCGTACACGCCTGAAGAAGCGCGTTTTGGCTCCATCGCCGCCGATGACCAAAACATCTGGCTGGCGCTCCAATCCGGGCAGACTATTGCCTTGAATCCCATGGATGGACAGATCAATGCGCGTTATGGCGATACACTGGGCAATCTGAGCAAATATCACTACTTCCAGCCCCCGGCAATCATTAACCAGACTGTGATCTTTTCATTAGGATGGCATCTGCCCGCTTATGCGATGTCCGAACAAGGTCAACTGAGTCCATGAACGAATACACAAACCTCAAATGGAGTTCAATCTGATGAACGCCCCCACCCAAAGGGCGCGCCCAAGCCGATACACACTGGCTGCTTTGTTCGGGTTGCTGTGGTCCATTTCGGCCGGCGCTTTACGCGATTTCGTCTGGAAAGATCTGCGCGAAGGAATGATGAGTCTGCGCGGATTATCACGGGCAACGCGCAGCCTGATCTGGCTGGGATTCGGGTTATTGGTAGTTATGGTAGGCGCATTATTGTTTAACGATTATTTTCGCTCACAATCCGAATTGATTCCTCTGCCCAACTCAAGCCTCTATGCTGCTGGAAGAGGGATGCTGCTGCCGACCGGCCTGCTGCCACTCACATTATTCATCATCGCCGTCGCCTGGAGCTTTGCGTTGGCCGGCGCGCTTCACAGCCACCCAATTGCCAGACTGGTCATCCTCCTTCTTTACATTTTGATCGCTATACGTCAGGTAGAGGGGATGCTGGCAAACGTTTCAGCCGGCTTTACCGGTGCAACAGACCTGTTAAAATTAGCCTTTACACTGCTGGGCATCCTGCTGATCATTCTCACGTTCATCATTCGCTGGAAAACCCAACCCAGCCCGGCAACCGAATTTGCGGTCATACTGGTTTGCGTTTCCGCCACTTTCGCCATCGCCCAGATCGATTACGTAACTGATTTACGCGTTCTGGCAACTCCCCTGGGATTGGCAAATCTGCAACTGGATATTCAGGATTTGAGCTTTATGGCGATTCCCCTGCTGCTGTATCTCGGCATCGATATTGCCAATTTCACCCGTCAGGCAGCCCACTGGGTAGCCGAAGTGCTTACCAGGCGCATGCCGCGGCTGGCGCCGGCTATCGCCTTTATAATCCTGGCTACCTGGCGGATGTATTCCATTACCGGGGAATTCATCGAGCGAATCCAGAGAAGCAGTCTTCAAGCCCAAGTACTTGAATATGCAGGGGCGCTTGGGGAAATTGTCTGTGTCTTTTTGATGTGGTGGATTCTCAATCGGATACAGAAGAACAAGATTGTTGTTTGGAATACGGATTCTAAAATCATTGCCGATGAAGCTGGAAAATACGTCATGCCGTTGATTGTTGTGGTTATTTTCCTGGATCTGATTAATTTTTTCATCAACACGGTCGCCGCAGCTTTTCCACTTTCCGATTTTGTTTATCCAATACTAAAGGCTTCAATCCTCCTGAATAAAGTCTCTCCCGTGTGGGGGTTGATCGTCAGCGGATTGGCGGTGATTGCAGCAATCTGGCTCATCCGTCGGAACAAATCCACGCTGGCGCTTTACCTGGGTATATTCGGCCTTGTACACCTATGGTGGGAAATTACCAGTCCGGGACAATTGTTGAGTAATCTATACTGGCGCGGGTCGCAGCCGGTTGATTTCTGGTGGACGCTGTTATTTATATTTATGGGTATTGTCCTCTCAATCCGCCGGCGCTTTGACCAAACAAACGCCGGGAAGTGTGTTTTCTTGATCTTAATTACACAACTGTTCCATCAAACCGATTTCATTTCCAGTCCCTTTAGCCCATTTTTGGGATTCGCCGGAGTTGGGTTCATTGCATTTGGCATCATCTGGGATGCATTGAGCAGCGGCGCATGGGCGAATCAGGATACACGCGCTTTACCTCGCGTCAGTCGCATCTTCTTATACCTGGGATATATCCTGCTGACTGTAACCATCGTCAACTGGGCATTAAGCACCCACGATCTCACGTCGCTCAAACAATACACCGGTGATATAGCCATGGTCGGATTCCTTCGTTACGGGCGGCCATTGATCTACACCATCTTCGCCATTACCCTGGCAAAAATTTTTAAAAGTGACAAGGGAAAAACAATGATGTCAATCAAAACAAATGATCCGCTCTTTACAAACGAGCAGGTAAAATTCAAACCGTAAGGATTCAACTTGTCCGATGGCAATAAAGTGATGATGAACGATATGAGATAATAGTCACTCAAAATTTGACGATTTTCATCACCTCTGGTAGAATCTCATAACCGGAGCGTTGTACCCTTCGCTCCGGTATATTATGACAAATCAAGTTAATGAAAGGGCTTGAATAGAAATGAAAGTACTGTTAATCAAAGATGTTTTCAAACTTGGGCGAGCCGGCGACGTCAAGAAAGTTGCCGACGGTTACGGTCGCAACTATTTGTTGCCCCAAGGATTTGCCGTTCTGGCGACGGCTGGCGCGTTGAAAAAGGTTGAGCAGATCCGCGCCCAGGCAAATGCCCGGCGCAATCTTCTAAATGAGGAAATGGGTGGTGTTGCCGAAAGTCTAAAAGACATCGTATTAACTTTCTCGGTAAAAGCTGGCGAAACCGGTAAGCTCTATGGTTCTATCACTTCACAGATGATTGCCGATGCCATCAAAGAAAAGACCCAGATCGAAATCGACCGCCGGCAGGTTGAAGCTGAACCCATCCGCGTACTGGGCGAGCATAAAGCCCACATCCGTCTGACAATTGACTTGATTCCTGAAATCAAAATCATTGTTCTGCGTGAGGGCGAGGCAGTCAAGGAAACCGCAGCCAAACCAGCCAAGGGAAAAGAAGCAGCGACCCAACCCGCTGAAGAACCCAAAGTTGAGGAACCTGCGGCTGAATAATCAAATTATTTCATTAAACAAAATAAACAGCCAGAGCACTTTACTGACCGGCCTGAACTCAGCCCTGCGCTGGCAGGCCGGTGGTTTTTTATAAGACTGGATGGCCAATGAGCGAGTCAGTTGGTGAACAACTCAGGAAGGCCCGCTTGAAACAGGGCCTGACAATTGAGGAAGCAGCAGAAGCGACGCATATCCGAAGTCATTATTTGCAAGCGCTGGAAACAGACGATTACAAGTCCATGCCCAGCGTTGCCCAGGGGCGTGGCTTTTTGCGGTTATATGCAAATTTTCTGGATCTGGACGCCCGACCTTTGATCGAAGCTCTGGGAGGCGTCAAGGAACAGTCTATTCCAATCGAAACTGCTGCGCCTGAGCCTCTTTCCCCAACTATTTACTCACAAACTGATGCAACTACCCGACAAATAACAGTCGAGCCTTTGCCTGCAAGTGAAGCTGCTTCGTACTCCAAACCCGGCGAAAAACCTGCCGGAGAGGTTGTTCCCTCCACAGAGCGACAACCATTACCCATCTGGACTGATCATTTTATCAAAATTGGCGAAAAATTGCGCCAACAGAGAGAATTCCTGGGCCTGACGCTCGATGATATCGAACATTACACGCACATCCGTGAGCGTTACCTGCAGGCTCTTGAAAACGGCCAACTGGATGATTTGCCTTCACCGGTGCAGGCCAGAGGGATGTTGAATAATTATGCCCGCTTCTTAAATCTCGATTCGGATGAAATGCTGTTGCGTTTTGCAGATGGTTTGCAGGCTCGACTGGCAGAACGTAAAAAACTTCAAGAACAATCTGCTCCACCCGTAAAAATTTCGGTTCCAAAGACTCCGACCATAAAACATTTCATCAGCGGAGATATGATCTTTGCCGGCAGTTTCATCATACTGGTCATTGTTCTCATATTCTGGGGCATTTTCCAGATCGTCCGCTCACAAAATCGGCCAGAAGAACAGCCCACTGCCCCGGCCATTGCGGACGTTTTACTCGCCACGCCATCGATTTCTGTGGAAGTTACAGCCTCCATTGAACCTGCAACGACCAGTCGGGTCGCCCTTGACCCTGGTTTGAACCCAACACCGATCACCCCGCTAGCCACAAATGCCGACACAGCCGGCATCCTGGCCACAGGCGACGCTACCCTGATCCCCAATCAGAATGCGCCGGTTCAGGTATATATCATCGCCAGGCAGCGAACATGGATGAAAGTGGTCGCTGATAGAAAAGAGGTTTTTAACGGCCGGGTGATTACAGGCAATGCCTACCCCTTCTCGGCTACCGAACAGATTGAAGTTGTCACCGGCGACGGTGCGGCCTTACAGGTTTTTTACAATCAGGAAGATTTGGGAACGTTGGGACTTTATGGGCAGGTTGTCAACCGTATCTACACCGCCGAAGGCGTTTTGAATCCCACGCCGACGGTCACACCCACTTATACCATCACGCCCAGACCCAGCGCCACGCCGGTACCTTCAGCCACGCCGCGCAACACACAAACACCTGCACCTACTGCAACGCCGCGAAACACGCCTACAAATCAAACAACCACTGGACAATAACCCGGTTAAAGCAAAGAATGAGCAAAAAAGTCTTTCATATTGTCTCATTAGGCTGCGCCAAAAATACGGTTGATTCTGACGCCATGGCGCAATTGCTGGCTGAAGCGGGCTATAAGGCGACGGATCGCCCAACGAAAGCCGACATCATCATCGTCAATACCTGTGGTTTTATCGGGCCAGCCAGAGAAGAATCGCTGCAAGTGCTGGGAGAATTTGCACAAAAAAAACGCCAGGGGCAGCGATTGATCGCCGCGGGGTGCATGACACAACGCTATGGCAGCGAAGTCGTTCGACAAGTTCCAGGTATTGACGGTATACTGGGGACGCGCCGCTGGATGGACATCGTCGAAGTTGTTAAAAAAACAGCCAGCCGAACTCAATCTGAGCCCCATTATCATCTGCCCGATTCACCAACCATCGGCGTTGATACAAAAGGGGCCATTCAGGCAACTATTCAGGGCGGCAGCGCTTATTTGAAAATTGCCGACGGCTGCCGACGCCCCTGCGCTTTCTGCGCCATTCCACTGATAAAGGGGACAACGATCAGCCGTCCCACCGAGGATATCCTGCAAGATGCAAAATTCTTACAGGAACAAGGCGTTCAGGAATTGATCCTGATCGCCCAGGACACAACCGATTACGGACATGACCTTGGTATCAAAGACGGCCTGGCCCAATTGCTGGAAAAGTTGATCACAGCAGCGCCGGAAATTCCCTGGATTCGAATCATGTACGCTTATCCCGGCTATGTCACTGACCGTTTAATTAACATCATGGCCGATCATCCACGCATCTTGCCTTACCTTGATATTCCCTTACAGCACGCCCACCCAGATATATTGCGCCAGATGAAACGACCCTCAGATATGGATTGGGTTTACCGCACTCTGGAGAAAATGCGCCAGACGATTCCCGGTCTGGCGTTGCGAACGACATTCATTGTGGGTTACCCGGGCGAGACCGAGATTGAATTCAAGACTTTGCTCGATTTTATTGCAGCAACCCGTTTCGACCGCGTGGGTGTTTTTCAATTTTCTTACGAACCGGGCACTGCCAGTGAAGCGCTTGGTGATCCCGTTCCGGCTGATTTAAAACAGGAACGCTGGGAAAAAGTCATGGCATTGCAGGAAAGAATATCATTGGAAAAGAATCTGGAGCTGGTGGGCAAAAAACTGGATATTCTGATTGAAGGCCGCGATAGCGGGATCAGCGTTGGTCGTTCCTATCGAGACGCGCCGGAAATCGACGGCCTTGTTATTGTTCAGGGAGAAGCAGAAATCGGGAAAATTGTACCGGCGATGATTGATGGCGCCATGAATTACGACCTGACAGGATGCCTCATATAGAATGTCGCGCGCCGACCGCATTGCCTTGCTCATCAGCCTCGTCGCCCTGCTGGTTTCGGCTTATGTCACTGACCGGGTTTTCGAACGAATACCCCATATCGAAGATGAAATGGCTTACACATGGCAAGCCCAGGTGATTGCTCGCGGGCAAATTGCCCTGCCTGCGCAAAAATACCCCAAAAGCATGCTGGTGCCGTTTGTTGTCGATTATAACGGTTTGCGTTTCAGTAAATATCCCCTGGGATGGCCAGTTGTTCTGGCAATCGGGATCAAACTCGGCATTCGTCACCTGATCAACCCTATCCTGGCCGGGATTGCCGTCTGGCTAACCTACCAATTAGGCAAAAAGGTCTTCAGCGCCGGTACTGGATTGCTGGCCGGGGTATTAACCATCAGCTCGCCCTTTTTCTTAATGAATTCTGGTTCGCTCCTTTCGCATCCCTGGTCGCTCTTCTTGACCCTGGCCTTCACCCTGGCATGGATGGATACCTTCAATTCCAAACGAAGCGTTCCGCGCTGGTTAACAATACTCACAGCGAGCTTTTCGCTGGGAGCGTTGATACTAACCCGCCCGATGACTGCCTTTGCCGTCTGTATTCCCTTCATGATCCACGGATTGATCCTATTATGGCGCGGAAACAACCAAGATCGCCGGGCGGTAATTATCATCGGGACAATTTGCGTGGTCATTGCTGCACTTCACCCCCTCTGGCAATATGCGCTGACAGGCGATCCCTTGCTCAATCCGTACAGTTTATGGTGGCCTTACGATAAAGTCGGTTTTGGCCCCGGACACGGGCGACAGGACGGGGGATATCAGCTTCACGACGCCTGGAAGAATTTAAAAGATAGCCTGTGGTTTGGCCGGCACGATTTATTCGGCTGGGGCAGTTACTCGTGGATATTCCTGCCATTTGGATTATGGTCAGCGCGCCGCAACCATCGCGCCTGGCAAATTGCAGGTATTTTCATCAGCCTTCTTCTGGTCTATATGCTTTACTGGATTGGTTCATATCTGTTAGGACCTCGATATTATTATGAAGGGTTATTCTGCATGACCTTATTCAGTGCGGCAGGGATTATTTATCTTTCCGGGCTGCCATTAAGAAATTTTTCCCTCCAGAAGAAAAAGGTAAACTGGCGGGTTATCAGAGCATTCGGCGTTATAACGGTTGTCGCTTTACTCATGACTATCAATCTTCGTTATTACACGCCCGCCCGCGTCGGCGGTATGTATGGATTATACGGGATTAACCAATCTCGCCTGGCGCCTTTTACCACCCAGAAAGCGCAGGAGTTAACGCCAGCGCTGATCATCGTTCATCCACAAAAAAAGTGGACAGAATATGGGGCATTATTAGACCTGCAAAATGCATTCTATGACTCGCCCTTCATTTTTGCTTACAGCCGCGGCGAAGATAGAGACAATGAAGTTGCAAACGAATTCCCCAGCAGGGCCATCTTTCATTATTACCCGGATGAACCGTTGCGTTTTTATACCGCTCCCAGAATTCAATAAAATCAATTCAGGCGTATAACGTACTGGTTTGAACGCCGCCAGACCAATAAACCGGCCAACACTGCTGGGAAACCCACCAGCCCTACTGCGAATAGTTGGCCGGAACTGACGCTCCAGATGAAAATCAGAAGCATGACCACGGAGAAGTAACGGAACAGAAGGCTCTCGCGTTGCAGAACAAGCGAAATAAAGCCCGGCCGAATGCTGAATGCGCCTATCATGCAGGCCCCTGCCAGCCATAAAAAACTCCTGGCGCAGGGTAAAGCCAGACTGGCGGGCAAAAAAATCAAACCGGCGAATATTGCCGCCGCCCACCAAAGTGAGTGTTTGCCGCATCGATAAGCCTGATGAATTAATTCACCCAATACTGCGGCAAAACCCAGGTAAGCTGCGGCTAGAGTTAAAATACTGATCCAAAAAGATAGCTCGTTCAAAAAAACACCTCATCCCTTACAAGAATGAGGTGTGCAATATTTATGCCGATTTCCGATTCGTCACGGTGTGACCGTTGGTTCTATCGGCTCTTCTTCCGGCGCCTTCGTCGGGACAGCCGTCGGCGGGTAACAGGCGGCATAGGCATCTTTTGATTTGCTCTTGAGATCTGAATCCTGGCTCAACGCCAAAGCAGCGTAATATTGTTCGTATGCGCCGCAAGGATTTCCAGCAGCCATCAACTGGTCGCCATAATTTATCGAAGCCAGGCGGAATCGTTCTGTAGCAGTCACATTATTGATATCGCGCAAATTGGGTAAGGCCGTATAGACCTGGGAAAAATAACTCACCACCGTTGCCCAATCCAGGTCCCAATAACTCGCCCCGGTTATGTAGAGCTTGACCCAGGTGCGCAGGCCATTGGCCTCATTATCGAGGATGCCGTACTTCTCAGCCATCGAGAAATCATATAAACCACCCTCAAGGTTGCCTTCATTGATAATTTTATTCCAGCCGCGGTTGCGGTAACACATATAATACATGCCATCGATATCAACCGCCCGATAAGTAAAATTCTTCTTGCGAATCACATCAAGGGCATTGATTGTTCCGGTCCAATCCTGGCTTGCATAAAGCTGGCGCGCTTGATTGAAAGCATCATCCCCGATTGTAATATCTGGCGTGGGCGTAACGGCCGGGGTTGCAGTTGGAACAGGCGTACTGGTGATGCTCATTGCCAGCATCAGTTCGGCCAATTTATCCGTCGCACCCGGATAAGCCGGGTTTTGTTGGATAATATATTCAAAACGTTGCTTGGCAATGCTGTAGCGTTGGGCAGCCAGGTCTTCCGTTCCCAACTTAAACTGCTCATCCAGTATTGCACCAAGTCGCGCCGCTTTGGCTTCTTCAGCTTCCCGGATTCCCGCCTGGTAACCCAAAAAACCACCCACAGCGACAATAATAATGAAGACCAAAACGCCACCTACAATCCACATCCACAGACGGGATTTTGGACGGCTTTTGGGCTTTATTGCGACAGGACTCGTATCTTCAAGGCCGGATTGTTCCGCACCTGAGTTTTCAATATTTGAATCGTTCATGTTTTTATCTTCATTTGAGGTGTGATTGTTTTCTTCTTGCATGGGCGTAATTATACCTTAATTGGAGCAAATTTTATAAACGGATCAGAATCTTCAACTCTTTCCATATAAACGGGACTGTAATTAAAGCTCCAATTCCCAATGCCGCGACAGATGCAGGGAGTAAAGGCAATGGCAAAACCTGTAGGAGGATATAAACCACAAAGCCGCCAACAATTGAACCCAGAACGGATCGCAAGAGCGTGTTTCCCACCGCCGCTTTGCCCTCGCCTTTGCCTTTCAACCGTCGGTTCAATATAAACAGGAGCAGCAATGCTTCAAGGGTGAACGCCAGCGTATCCGCAGCGCTGATACCCGCCGCGCCCAAAAACTGGAACAATAAGATGGAAATACCAAAAAACAGCACTGCGGTCAGGCCTGAAGCCAGCAAGGGTATGCGGGCGTCTTTCTGTGCATAAAAAGAGCGAGAAGCAATTTCCAGGAGTGAATGTCCGACGATGCCCGCCAGATATGCCCGGGTTACCCAGGCTACCAGTTGTGTGCCCTGAGCGTCAAAACCAAAGAAGAGTTCAACCAGGGGCCGAATACCTGCCGCCAATAAGACTGCGCACGGCAACGTAATACCGATAATCACCCGCAACACTTTTTCGAGAGTCTCGCGGAAGCTCGACCAGTCGCCGCGGGCAATTTGCTCAGAAAGCGTGGGCAAAAGAGCCGTACCGATGGCCGTACCGATCAGAGTTTCCGGAACCTGCATGATCAACCAGCCATAGGTTAAAGCCGTCACCGCGCCAGGTTCAAGGCGTGAAGCCAGATTATCCCGGGCAATGAAAATCAACTGGATAAAAAACATGGTCAGTAAACGTGGGCCTAACAGCGCCAGAACCTGTCTGACGCCCGAATCGCGCATAGCGATACGCGGCGTCCATTTGAAGTGATACTTCACCAGGCCAGGGACCTGAATCAACAGATGCAAAGCCGCGCCCAGTATGACCCCATACACCAGGCCGTGAACGCCCATCCCCAACGCCGGCAGGGTAGCAGTTCCAATGACATAACCTTTGGTTGGGGCAAGAACCAACGCGCCAAATATCTGCCCCAATTCGTAGAAGAGGGGAGCCATTGCCGGCAACAAAAAGTGTTGATTTGCCTGCAATCCGGCCATCACCAGACCGCTGATCGAGAAGATCAACGTCGCGATCAAGTTTAAGCGCATCAGGTCCGCGACCAGCTTCTGTTGAGCAGTATTAAACCCGGGGGCAATGCCCAACTGCCAGCTCACCAACGGCTCTGCCAGCAAGGCGACCAACACCGCCAGGGCGGCTGTAACAATAAAAGCCAGATTCGCGATCTGCGAAAATAACATCCAGGCAGCCGGTTTCCCCTTCAATGTCAGGTATTCCGATAGCACAGGAATAAATGCAATTGCCAAAGCGCCGCCTGAAATCAATGCAAATAACGAATCAGGCAAATTATTAGCAGCATTGAAAGCATCCAATTCAGACGAAAGCCCAAACTGGCGCGCCACCAACATCTGGCGCAAGACGCCGATAGCTTTATCCAACCCAAAAAAGACAGCCAAAAGGATTGAAATGCGGGTCAAATGAGACAACTTCAGGTTTATTTTCATTGGTATCTCAAATCATTATTCATATAAAATATTCTTGTCGCCGTTCAATTGCTCCATCTTACAACAGGTAAGAATGAATGGCAAGTAATCCGTCTAAATCTATCCAAAAACCATGACTTTCGATCGTAAACCACTTTGATCACACGAATATTAATTGATTCGTAGGAGTATTATGCTAAACCGAGTTAAATACTTTCTTATCGGTGCGCCATTGCCAACCCAGAAGTTATCTGAAACGCGTTTGAACAAAATCCGCGCCCTGGCGGCCTTTTCACCTGATGCATTATCCTCTATTGCCTATGCCAATCAAGAGATCTACCTGGGATTGATCATCGCCGGGAGCGCCGGCCTGGCGCTCAGTTTGCCCATTGGGATTGCGATTACAATATTGCTCATCATCGTTGCTCTATCATATTTCCAAACAATCCATGCCTACCCATCTGGCGGCGGATCGTTTTCGGTAGCCCGGCAAAACCTGGGTACACTGCCCGGTCTGGTGACGGCATCAGCATTATTGATCGGCTATCTATTGACCGCAGCAGTCAGTCTTTCCGCCGGAATGGAAGCCATCGCTTCCGCAATTCCTGCGCTATGGGAATATCGCGTCCTGCTGGCAATCATTGCTCTCACTATCATTACCATCATCAATTTGCGCGGCATCAGCGAATCGGGAACAATGATGGCCGTACCTGTTTACCTTTTTTTGATTTCTTATTTCCTCATGATAATTTATGGGGTCATTCAGATCATCCTTGGAAAGGTTACCCTGTCGGCGATCGCTGCTCCGCCGGCGATAAAGCCTTTAACCCCTTTTCTAATTCTGCACACATTCTCCGCCGGCTGTACGGCGCTTACCGGCATTGAGGCTATCAGCAACGGCGTTCCCTATTTTCAAAAACCCGAACCGAAAAACGCCGGGCAGACATTAATTGTTATGGCGTTATTGATGAGTGGATTGTTTGTCGGCAGTATAGGATTAACCCAAATTCTCGGCGTTGTCGCCGGCCCGCAAGAAACTATTTTGTCTGCCCTGGCCCGCCGTTTACTCGCTCAATCGCCATTTTACTATCTGATTCAAATCACCACCATGCTGATCCTCACTGTGGCAGCCAACACCAGTTTTGCAGGCTTTCCTCGCCTGGGTGCTATTCTCGCCGGTGAAGGATTTTTGCCACGCCAGTTTAATAACCTGGGAGATCGCCTGGTTTATCAAAATGGAATCATTGCCCTGGCAGTTGCAACCGGGCTCCTGATTATCCTTTTTGGAGGGGATACGCATGCCCTGGTGCCGCTTTTCGCAGTCGGCGTCTTTCTGGCATTTACACTTTCACAAGCCGGGATGGTTCTTCACTGGATTCGCAGCCGCGAAAAACGATGGGGTATAAAAGCAATCATCAATGGCATGGGCGCGCTTGCAACCGGTATTGCAACGATCATTATCGGGGTCAGCAAATTTACCGAAGGCGCCTGGATATCCATCCTGTTGATTCCCATCATGGTGACGCTGTTCTTCCGAATTCGCTCTCATTACCAGATGGTAGGTAAACAACTTTCATTAAGAGGATTACCGCCATCTCTGCGCCCTTTACCACCCGCCAGGATCGTTGTCCCAATTTCTGGCGTCAATCGTTCAGTCGTTCAGGCTGTCACGTACGCGCTCTCATTATCCAATGAAGTCACCGCGATATATGTCGAACTGGAACCAGGCGCCGGTGAGAAAGTGAAAGGGGAGTGGGAACGCTGGTTCCCTGATGTTAAACTGGTCATCAAACCATCTCCCTACCGCTCAATCGTACAACCGATATTGGATTATCTCGATGAAACGGACAAAGAAAACAATGATGGTCAACTCGCCGCGCTCGTGCTGGCAGAATATATACCACCCAAATTCTGGCAGGGTTTGCTCCACAACCAGACCGCTCTCGTTCTGCGGACAGCGCTGCTCTATAACCGACGTCATCGAGGTTATCAGCGGATCATCATTGATACACCTTACCATGCCGAAACATAGAAATTATATCGTTCAGACAGACTGAAGCGATGAACAATAATAACAGTAAGACCAATTCACTTACCCTGAGTGACATTGCCATATTTTCCGGGTTAACTGGCGCCACCCAGTCTGCAATTATCAAAGCAATATTTCAACGTGATTATCCGCCAAAAGCGATTGTAATCATGGAAAATGAGCCATGCACAGCCGCTTATTTTATTGCTTCAGGTTCTGTACGGATTTACCGAATGTCTGCAGACGGACGTGAGCAGGTGCTGGCGCGAATGAGCAAAGGAATGGCATTCAATACCGTTCCGCCGCTTCAGACCCATAGTGTGAATCATGCCAGCGTAGAAACTTTAACGGCTGCGACAATCTACGGGTTACGAAAGGAAGATTACCTGCGTTTGTTGCAGTCTTATCCTGATTTCTCATACGCAGTATTAAAAGATTTTGCCAATCGATTAACAGGACTGACCGACCTGATCGAGGATATTTCTCTCCATTCAGTGAGAGGGCGTCTGGCGCGCTTTTTATTAGATCAGGCAGATAATAAAAATCATATCGCTCAACGCTGGACGCAGGATGAAATCGCTGAACAACTGGGAACCGTGCGCGACGTAATCGGGCGAACGCTGCGTACGTTCATCGAGGCAGGATTAATCAGGCGAGATCGACAGATGATATACTTAATCGATCGAAAAGGACTGGAAGCAGAAGCTGAAAACTGAAAGTGGTCACAGAATGGAATATAAAATTTGCGAAATGAATCTCAATCATTGGAATCAAGTGCGCCAGATCTACCTGGAAGGGATTGCCACGGGGAACGCTACGTTTGAAACGCAGGCTCCTGATTGGGAAAAGTGGGACGCCGGGCATCTCAAAGATTGCCGGTTGGTCGCTCAAGCCGGCAGCGAGATTATCCTGGGCTGGGCCGCTTTAAGTCCATTCTCCAGCCGGGAGGTTTATCGCGGTGTTGCCGCAGTTAGCATCTACGTGGGAGAGAAATATCGTGGATACGGAATTGGTAAAGCGCTACTCCGAGAGTTGATCGAGCGATCGGAACAAAAAGGATATTGGACATTGCAATCCGGAGTTTTTGCCGAAAATCATGCCAGCCTGAAATTGCATCAAGAAGCAGGATTTCGAATAGTTGGAGTAAGAGAAAAAATTGCCAGCCTCAACGGCGTCTGGCATGATACAATCTTATTAGAAAGACGAAGCCATACAATAGCGTGGACATGACAGGGAAATTTGTTCGGATATAAGTCAATATTGTGCATAACCTAAAGTCAATCAATATATATTCATGAAAACGAATGTTACAGATTCTGCACTTGAAGACGAAATAGCGAGCTTCTTTCAACTGTTAAGCCAATCGATTCGCATACAAATTTTACTGATGATCGGTGAGAAAGAAGCGTGTGTATGCCATCTGGAGACATTTTTGGGTCATCGTCAGGCTGTTATATCACAACATTTGATGGTATTGCGTGACGCTGGGCTGGTTACAACCCGCCGAGATGGTCGAAATATCTATTACCGTCTGGTAAATCCGAAACTCTTATCCATCATCCAGCAAGCTGCTTATCAAATCGGCATTACACCTGAGATATTCAAGGCAATTCACAACAAACCCGTGAAAAAGTGTCCTTGTCCGCATTGCAATTCGACTGTTTGTCTGGATTATTCCCCCAAGAAATGTAAACGAGCAGAATAAACCATTGAAATCGTCATGATTTCACAAACAAAATCACATTCCTTTTAGCGAATATGTTATAATCAACAGAAATGGTTACCTTAACTTAACATATTCTCTGGCAAGAATCAGGAAATAGCAGCAAGCCATTCTACCTTTTCAGACACAACAAATTCCCTTTACCCTGTTACTATGAATGCCCTAAAAGGAATCTCCATAGAGACAAAGATTTTTTCTCTGTTTGATCGTTTCAGACAGCCGCGCGTTCTCAAATATTACGGATCATCCGAAAACAACCCGCTTGTATCTGTCATCTGGAGACATCATCAGGATTGCGCCAGGCCAGTATTTCACAACATTTAATGGGTTTCCGTAAAGTTGGATGGGAGGTGGCACATCGAGAAAGTCGAAATATCTTTAACGGCTAAGTATCCCCATTTACCCTTATCAAAGATGCAGCCCTCATCCAGTATTTTTCGATCCGAGAAAAAACAAATTTCACTCAGACCATAGCCAAATTGCCCGTGCCCGCAATGCCATACCGAACTTGACCCTGAATTAACCTAAAAAAACCAATTAAATTCCTCAATTCTAAAACAAGGAGAAGATTGTTATGGAAAATACCAGCATCACAAAGCGATTATCTTTTCTGGATCGGTACTTAACCCTCTGGATATTTCTTGCAATGGCTGTTGGGGTTGGCCTGGGGTATCTGCTCCCTAAAGCCGTCGAAAGTTTTAATGCCGCAGTATCCATCGGTACAACAAATATCCCGATCGCGATCGGGTTAATTCTTATGATGTACCCTCCACTGGCAAAAGTGCATTACGATGAACTGGGCAAGGTCTTTAGAAATTGGAAGGTACTGGGACTGTCGCTTCTCCAGAACTGGATTATCGGCCCCATCTTAATGTTCGTCCTGGCGATCATTTTCCTGCGCGGTTACCCGGAATATATGGCAGGGTTGATCATGATCGGTCTGGCGCGCTGCATCGCAATGGTGATTGTGTGGAACGAACTGGCTAAAGGAGACACCGATTATGCCGCCGGACTGGTGGCCTTTAACAGCATCTTCCAGGTGTTGTTTTACAGCGTGTATGCGTATGTGTTCATCACCGTGCTGCCCACCTGGTTTGGGCTGAAAGGGATGACAGTGCACATAACTATCGGCGAGATCGCCAAATCGGTTTTCATCTACCTGGGCATCCCGTTTATCGCCGGTTTCATCACCAACCAGGTACTTACCCGGGTAAAGGGAAAAGAATGGTTCTACAAGGTCTTTATTCCCAAGATTAGTCCCATTACGCTGATCGCTTTACTTTTCACCATCCTGGTCATGTTCAGCCTGAAAGGGAATCTCATCGTCAATATCCCGCTCGATGTAGTACGAATCGCCATCCCACTGTTGATTTACTTTGTGGGCATGTTCCTGGTCAGTTTCTTGATGGGCAAGAGCATAGGCGCCGATTACAAACAGACTACAACCTTATCCTTTACTGCTGCTTCGAATAATTTTGAACTGGCCATCGCTGTCGCTGTAGCAGTCTTTGGTCTGAACTCCGGAGAAGCATTCGCTGCGGTGATCGGGCCCCTGGTGGAAGTACCGGTGATGATCGGATTGGTAAATGTAGCATTCTGGCTTAAGAAGAAGTTATATAAAGAACAACTTGTGGCCGCTAAACCAAGCCCAGACATTTACTAAAATAAATTTTCGTAAATGCTGAAACTCTCTGAGCGGTCTTGTTAGATATAAGACCGCTCAGAGAACAACAATTTACCAGATCTTCAAACCAAAGAACGCTGTGATGAACTTGATCGACACATAGAGAAAGTAAATGCCAAAGATCAATTTGAGTGTTGTGGGTTTGAAACGTTTGATCACGGCAGCACCCACCTGCGCCCCAATCACAGTTCCAGCAGCCAGTAACAAGCCAGCAGCCAAATCAACATAACCCCCTGTCAATTTGATCACACCACCCACTAAAGCCAGTGGAATCATAGTAGCAAGTGAAGTTCCCATGGTGATATATACCGGAGCGCCAAATAGATAGATTAACCCCGGCACAAGGGCATATCCACCTCCCAAACCTGCCACACCCGTCGCCAGACCGACCATCAAACCAAAAACTCCCAATCCTGTAACGGACCCGGTGATTTTGTCCCCCTCCTTCTGAGGAAGCCCGGAATGTCGAATTCCTTCCCAGATCATTCGCAAGGCAGGCCAAAGGAACAGGATTCCCAGTATCAGGCCCAATAAAGCAGATTGATTGGATAGTTTGGTGAATAGCCAGGAACCGATCAATACGCCTATAATCCCAATTCCACCCAGCCACGCTACTGCTCTTTTATCCAGGTTTTTACGAACCAGATGTCCATAACCGCCCGAAATGGCGGTAAAGATCACAGCAAAAAGTGTGGTGCCTACCGCAATTGGAGCAGGATACCCCATCCAGAAATGCAACACGGGCAGCATAACACTGCATCCGCCAGTACCGATAATTCCCCCAAGCACACCAGCAAGAAAGCCGACAAGTATCAGTATTAACAGACGTCCTATCGTTAATTCCGGTACACCTTCGGGAAGAGTATTTTGCCCTAACCCGAAATAAAAAGCAGCCACCAGGGCAATAACTAACAAAATGACGACAGTTGGAATCTGCGTTTTCAGCCAATTTTTCATAATGACCTCCATTGATAGTAGTTTTTAGAATTTGAACATTTACCACTTACCATAAGGAGGCGGCGATAAATCTACGCAGGGTGGAAGCTTGCATTTACTCAAGCATACACAAGGTTTGCGAGAGCACTTGGTCATCATCTTTCTTCCTTTGAGTAAACAAGGATTTCACTTTCAGACAACCAATTTGCTTGCATATATTCAAGGCAGTGTTTCAATTTTTCTGACGTCAGCAAATATAACCGTTTCCAACCCTCATGACGAGAATCTACCAGGTGCATTTTGCGCAACAGCATGAGGTGTTGTGAAATACAGGGTTGCCTTTGCCCAAGTTTTTCTGCTAACTCACAAACACAACAAGGCTCTTTTAGCAGATAAAACAATATCGCCAATCGAAGAGGATTTCCGAGTAAACGAAGGAAACTTGCCAGGTCAGTTGTGTTGTCAAAAATGGGTTCCGTTGATTGCATTGACTGCCTTCAATCAACAATATTCAAATTTTTGTATATGATTTAGTATACTCATATATTCGGAATTTGACAATAACGCTTTATGATAGTTTGCCGCAAAACGGCAACAGAACGTGTATCACATCTTACACAGATGTAAGTCCGCTCATTAAATTCGATAGGTCATGCAAAATTTCAGAAATTGCACACCTTCTGAACAGGAATTCACAAAAAACTTTGTTATTAAGATATAATGTAGTATTAAAAAAATAAGGTTTGTACTTCAGATAAGTATTAAGTACCAAATCTTATTGGATGATGATGCCTCACCCGCATCGAAACATCCATTTTCACCAGATGGCTCCTTACTTTTTGCTATGACATACAGGATGACCTATGTTTGAACGGATATTATTTCCCACAGACTTCTCTGCTTATGCCAATGCCGTGCTTAACTGCCTGCCTGCGCTCAAAAACGTTGGCCTGCGTGAGGTGATCCTGATTAATGTCATTCGAACAGGCATGATCGCCCTGCCGGATACATACAATCTCGAAAGCTATAAATATATTTATTGGAGCATCGAAGAACAGCTCAATACTGCTCGTAAAACATTGGAAAAACACGGCCTGGAAGTTAAAACCCGTCTGGAATATGGTTCACCAGCCGTTGAGGTGGTGCGCGTAGCAAACGATGAAAAGGTTAATCTCATTATTGTTGGCGCCCAGGGAACAACACTGGCGAAAGAGATTATGCTGGGGAATACAGCATTAGAAATTATCCGCCGCTCACCCTTGCCGGTGCTCGTCGCTCAGGCTGAGCTCGAGCATCAATGGAGCGAAATCATAGCGTCGAACGAATGTAAACCCATATTCAACAGTGTATTACATCCCACTGATTTCTCAAATTGCGCCAATCAAGCTGTCGAAACCATCAAACAAATGAGCAATGTTGGCATTAATGAGGTAATCGTTCTTCACGTGCAAGATGAACGCGTCATGAAACACCGGACAGCAGAGCAACTGAAAGAATTCGACCTGACAGATCAGGAACGTCTGGAAAAACTATGCGCTGAACTATCGGCGTGTAATTTAAAATCTCGATTCCTGCTCAAACAGGGAATCCCATTTCAAGAAACACTCCGCGTAGCCGATGAAATCAACCCAAGCGTGATCGTCCTCGGCTCGTATGGGCGCAGCGCAATCCAGGAAATGTTCCTGGGAAGCACATTCGAGAATGTAGTCAGGCAGAGCCATTATCCGGTGCTGGTGATTAAGTGCGCCTGAACATATCAATTTTTCAAGGATTTAACTCAGTTGTTTATCCTTCCATCCACCTGAGCTTTATTAATAGAGCTGCCGGTTGGCTATTAATCAACCGGCTTGTTGAAAAAGATACTTTCTCAATTCCAATCGATATTTGGATGCTGATTACCCGCAACATCCAACTTTTGTTCGAGCACACTTACATTCCACAGGCGTTTTTTCAGCCGAGACAATCGCACTATAAACTTTCACGTCGTCCATCTCCATTGACTGAGCGCTACGCTTAACCGAGATGTTCTTAAAGCCTGCCTGGGCAATCAGGTCAACGTACTCCTGTTCGGGCAAAGCGCCGGCAACACACTCAGACCAGAGTTCAGGATCTATGTGTTTTTCGGACGAAAACGCGCGGTCCGTAACAATATCACTGATCGTCATCCGGCCATTTGTTTTTAGAACTCGATAGATTTCTTTAAATACTTTACCTTTATCTTCACTCAGGTTGATTACGCAATTGGAAAGAACCACATCTACACTGTTATCGTCAACGGGTAATGCTGCCGCCTGTCCCATACGGAAATCCAGGTTATTTAACCCGGCTTTGGCTGCTGCGCGGCCTGCGCGTTCTAACATCGCCGGCGTCATATCGACGCCGATCACTTTCCCTTTGGCGCCCACCTTGCGCGCCGCTAAAATAGCATCCAATCCACCCCCGCTACCGATATCCAGCACAACCTGGCCTGCTTTCAAATCAGCTAATGCCGTCGGGTTACCGCAACCGAGTGAAATTTCGGAAGCATCTGCGGGGACTGATGAAAGTTGTTCATCCGAGTACCCTATCATAAGCGCATTATCATTAACTTCGGTTTTCGCTGAATGAGACGAATCACCACAGCAAGCCGAAGATTGAGCCGTCTCCTTTTCAGTTGACAAGCAACTACATGAACCTGAATTTTTTGCCAACGCACTGTAATGATTTTGAACTGATTGCTGGACGCCGCTTATTTGTTTTGTCCCGGTAGCCAAAAAAATACTGATCTTTGCCGTGCGGCCAGATACATCTGTCATCGTGGAATCCTGTGATTCGGCGCAACAAGATTGCCCGCTGCAATCCACAATAATATTGACCAGACCCGCCTGCTGGAACCAATCACGGATTTGCTGGCGCTCAAAACCCATCCAAACATCGGCCATCTCTTCTTTCATCCACTTGTAATGATGGACATCCATATCTGTGATCATTAAACGACCACCTGGACGCAGCAAGCGTACCATCTCCTGGATAGCACCCACGGGATCAGGGCAATGATGCAGATACATATTGGCGAAAATGGCGTCCAGGCTTTTATCTGGCAGTGGAATAGATTGTCCATCTGTTTCGTGATAAAGCAGGTTATCGAACCGGCTCAAATTCCGTTTTGCAACCGCCAACATGGCTGCCGACCCGTCGATGACATGCACGCGCTTTACCAATGGCGCCAACCCGGCTGACATAAACCCCGTTCCTGCACCTATATCAGCAACTACCATTTCCGGGCGAAGGTAGGCTTTGGCTATCGCCGCATCCCGCACCGCTTCAGTGAAATAACCCGAACGGATATTATCCCATTCAGCGGCTGTCCGCTCAAAATATTCAGACGAGGCCTGAGTCATACTCATGTCATATTCTCCTTTGTTTTATCGTATTTTTACGATTTTGATATCAAAAAAATATTATATTAAAACCACACGGATAATTGATTGCGCCATGCCACGTTCTAGCAACATCCTGGCAACCATTTCTCTATCTGCTCCTTGAGCCAATGGATGCTTTCAGGATTCAAACAATAACAGGTCGCCGGGCCCTCAATCTCACCGACGATCAAACCAGCCTCGCACAGCACTTTAAGGTGCTGGCTGACTGTCGATTGGGCAAGCGGAGTAGTTTGAACGATTTCGCCAGTCACACACACCTGGCGCTCCGCCAACGTTTGAACAATCTTAAAACGAATTGGGTTCCCTAACGCTTTTAACATTTTAGCCAAACGAATTTCGTCGGCCGATAATTGTTTTATAGATTTCATCAGTCAATCATCTTATTACTCGTTATATCGTAATTTTACGATATAACGAGTAAACTGTAAAGTTTATTCCCCACTCGTCGCCGCCCGGAAATCAGACTTTTATCTTATTTATTCCGGAATTTTCGTGCTATGTTTAATTTGAAAAAGGAAATTTCTTATGAAACAAGATTGGGTAATACCTGCAGTCAATCCAAATATCTGTACTGGATGTGGAAACTGTGTTGCAGCATGCCCCAATCATGTCATCGTATTATCCGCCCAGAGACCCCTATTCATATCACCGGAAAATTGCACCTATTGCACCCAATGTGAAACCACTTGCCCTGAACAAGCCATCCGCTGTGAGTTCATAATTACCTGGAAATCAGATAAACATTAATAGAAGTGATCTTCTCCTTCAACGCACCGCGAAAAGGGAAAATATCTTGTTCCCATGGCTGATGGCGCGATTCTATTCCGGGAACAAGTCCGGATAATGCAAAACCTCAAACACAGAGAGCATGAGGAAACAGCAAAAGAATCGACAAAAATATCTGGCGCCGACAAAAAGACTGGAGAAAGCCGTTATTCAATTACTCGGGCGTGAAATTATTTATGGAATAATTTAAGGTTTAATGATAGACTCACCTGCGAAATGATCGTCTTAAAAAATATCATCCCGAAAGCGTCGAAGTATTGTGAATCGCTCAATCCCTGCCGAAAATAGACCCCGAATAAAATACCCGCGCCGGCGAATCCTAAGAGGCCTTTTACGCCATCTGATCGCCGGCATTTTTGCAACAACGACTGATTTGCGCATTGATGGAAAAGAAAATGTCCCTTCTCAAGGGCCATTGCTGGTTGTTGCAAATCACTTCAGCTTCTTGGATCCCCTGGCCGTTATACAAGCAATGAATATGCCCCTGGAATTTATTGGCGGATTTCAGATGATTAACGCGCCGGCAAGCGTCCGCTGGCTTCCAAAACTTTGGGGAACCCTGCCGGTATATAGAGGGTCTGTCTCACGAAAAACTCTCTATGATTCCGAAGATATCCTTCAACAAAAAGGTGTATTGGGTATTTTCCCTGAAGCGGGCAACTGGGCGACAGTACTGCGCCCCGCCCGACCAGGCGCCGCCTACCTTGCCATCCGCTCACAAGCGAATATCCTCCCAATCGGAATTGATGGCTTATTAGGATTCTTGCCCCGGCTGCGCCAGGGCAAGCGCGCCAAAGTCAATATACGGATCGGAAAACCTTTTGGCCCACTCTATTCGCGGGAAGGGGAGAAGGATCGCCAATTATTGGAGGATGCAGGGAATAAAATCATGACGCAAATCGCCGAATTGATTCCACCCGAACGGCGAGGACATTTTTCCGACGACCCGGCCATTCGGGCTGCTGCAGCCGGTACAGAAATTTATCCCTGGAGTGACCACCCGGAAGGCTGATCTAGATCTAACAGCTCTTTCCAATAACCAGGCCAGACACCCCACCCTGTCTATTCAGAACAACCTTCTTTGTATCGATGAGCGGGAACCAGCAACAGCGGCATTTTCGACATCGAAATGATCGGCGATGCAACACTGCCAGCCCAAAACGCGTCAATTCCTGCTTTGCCATGCGTTCCCAAAACGATCAAATCGTCGCCAGATTTCTCGGCGGCAAGGAAAATTTCCTCCACCGGATTTCCCCGGCGAACCTCCACCGAAACAGCCACCCCTTTTTTCTTCCAGATTTCTGCATGCTGAGTAAGGTAATCGTTGACGCTATCTTCCATATAATCTAGCATTGCCCGGCCTGCACCAGGCAGCAGTTTTTGTGCTGCGGCTCGTGCGCCCGTTAAATTATTCACATTGGGAATTACTGAAAGCAGGTGTATTGCTGCCCCTGTCCGGCAGGCTAATTCACCAGCTACTTTCAATCCATATTCATGTTCTGGATGACCGTCCAAGGCAACCAGATAACGCGTGAAAGAGACTGGCGGTTGATAATCAGGCTGATCGGGTTGAAGTAATAAAATGGGCATTGCTCCAAATTTGATCGCCTGTTGAGCAATGCTGCCCAGCATCCAGTCCCGTAAGCCGCCTTCGCCATGAGCGCACATCACGATCAGATCCGGGCATAGCTCACCGCAATGATTGACAATCGAACGGGCAACATTTCTGACTTCCTCGGTATGAACGTGGGCTTTAACTTCGATATCGGCGGATTTCATTCGCTGCGCCATCTGGGTTAAATACATTTCAGCTTCCGCGACAGTTGCAAGGTGTCTTTCACCATGAATCTGTTTGGGTGCATTGGCTTCGATCACATGCAACAAAGTGATTGAAGCATTCAGAGAACCGGCCAAAGATTCAGCGACCGGGAGCGCCACCTCCGCCAGCTTTGAACCATCGAGGGGTACCAGAATATTATTAATCATGGGTCATCCTCCCACTATCGTTGAGTAAATCAAAAACAGGTTTAATAACACGATCAAACCGGCAATAAAACTGGCTGCAATTGTTGTGATTCGCTTATTAATCAGAACGCCCATTAAATCACGGCGGCTGGTAAACATCACCAGCGGAATAACGGCTAAAGGCAAACCAAAGCTCAACAAAACCTGGCTAATCACCAAGGTTTGAGTTGGGTCAAGACCGAGTCCAATAACTATCAATGAAGGAATCATGGTCACGAGACGGCGTAACCAGACCGGAATCTCGCGATGCAAAAATCCCTGCATAATCACCTGCCCTGCCATTGTTCCCACCGATGCAGATGATAAACCAGCCGCTAATAACGAAATACCGAATATAGCGCTCGATGCTTTACCCAGTAAAGGCTCCAACGTCTTGTAGGCTTCTTCTATTGTTCCAATATGGGTCAACCCTTGGGTATGAAAAGTAGAAGCAGCCATAATCAGCATTGCGCCATTGATCAGACTTGCCATTCCCATTGCGACAAACACATCGATCAATTCAAAGCGGAATAAACGTTTTAGTTGTAGCGGGTCTTTGACAACAATCCGGTTTTGAGTCAACGCTGAATGCAAATAAATAGCGTGCGGCATGACCGTTGCGCCTAATATTCCGGTGGCCAGAAGGACGCTTTCAGTTCCACTAAATTGAGGAATAAACGTATGATAAAGGACCACATTCCATTGGGGACGGTCCATGATCGTCTCAACCACATAACTGATGGCAACCACGCCAATCATTACAGAGATGACCGCTTCAAGAGAACGAAAACCTTTACGCTCTAAAGCAAGGATCATAAACGTTGCAATAGCCGTCAGGATGCCAGCAATCCACATAGGAATTCCAAAAAGCAAATTGAATCCCAACGCCGCTCCCAGAAACTCGGCTAAATCGGTTGCCATAGCAACCAATTCCATAACACCCCACATCAGCCAGACGACCGGTTTAGGAAAACGATTCCGGCAATGCTCTGCGAGGTTTTGTCCGGTAGCAATTCCAAGTTTGGCCGATAAAGATTGGATCAACATTGCCATTAAATTGCTGGCAAGAATCACCCATAACAGCAAATAACCATATTTTGCCCCCGAAGAAATATTGGTGGCATAGTTGCCAGGGTCAATATAAGCAACACTGGCAATGAAAGCGGGCCCCAAAAACGGGAGAAGAGTAGCCAAACCGCTTTTCTTACGCTTCCCAGAGAGTACCGCCGTGGCTTCCTGCACGGTTTTTGAGTCTGTTTTCCGACTCTCAATCGATCTCTGCTTATCCATTTCACGCTCACTTCAAACAAAATGATAATCCAATCAATATTATCTATTTTAGTATATTTTGTCAAAAACAGATAAACTTTGTGGCAATTGTCAGATGACTACCGTTTAAATATAGTGTTAACAACACGATCACTTCAGTTCCAAAACCAGGATCAAATACAATAACTATCGCGACAAATAATCCAATATCATTCTAATCTTGATAAATCTGAGGTTTTGGCTTAAAATAGGGATGCAGTTGGAAGGAGCCAGACAAGCTCATTCAGAATGCCCTCGTAGCTCAATTTGGACAGAGCGCTTGCTTGCGGAGCAATAGGTTGCAGATTCGAGTTCTGCCGGGGGCACTCCTTTCCAGGAGCATCGTGTTGATATGCTCCTGGTTTTGATTATTAAAGGACGGTAAACAATAATGAATTCAGAGAAACCTCAAATTTTATTAACAAACGATGACGGCATTCAATCACCCGGTCTATGGGCAGCAGCCGAAGCGCTTGCCAACCTGGGGTACGTCACCGTCGTGGCGCCGCGCGAGCAGCATTCCGGAATGGGGCGCAGCCTGCCCAGCACAGCAGATGGGATTATTCGCGCTGAAAAGATGACCGTTCACGGTAAAGAGTGGACGGTTTATGCAGTGGGCGGGTCTCCGGCGCAGGCTGTTTTACATGGGCTGCTTGAAATCATGCCAACCCGCCCTGACCTGGTGGTATCCGGCATCAATTATGGCGAAAATGTAGGCGAAGGGATCAGCGCCTCCGGCACCATCGGCGCTACCCTCGAAGCTGCTTCAGCAGGAATTCCGGCAATGGCTGTTTCACTTGAGGTGGATGGCAGCTACCATTATTCGTATTCAAGAGAAATTGATTTTTCCACGGCTGCTCATTTCACCGGTTATTTTGGGCGGCTTCTTCTTGGCCAACGCATGCCCGAAGACGTAGATGTACTCAAGGTCGATGTGCCAGCGAACGCCACACCAGATACTCCCTGGGAAATCACGCGTTTATCCCGTCAGCCCTATTTTATATCAACCCGACCTGAACGAGCCTCCTGGGATATACCAGCCAATTTTGGGTATTACGCAGCAACAGATCCAGAAAAAAGTCCAACCGATTCAGACATCTATACGCTGCGCGTCAAGCATCTCGTCTCAGTCACACCTTTGAGCATCGATATGACTTCACGGGTGGATTTGAAAGATCTTGCCCGACAACTTAAAAATAATAATCCGAAAATACAATAAAAGAGACGGCGCCCAAAAACCCAAGGGGCGCCGATCGCATCAAGCGTCAACCGCCAAGCGCTTCGTAATGGCGTTTCAAAGTATTATAAATATAATTAGTCCACAACCGGGTCATGTCTGTCAGTTTGTAATCATGCGTTGAAAAAGACTGGAGAATCCCTCGCCCATCAAAGCAACGCACAAGGACGCCATATTGGTCATAAACATCACCGTGAGTGCCGGCCAATAGAATTGCGTCACTTCCACTGGTCTTTTTCAGCAGGTCGCCTTCCCAACCACATTCCGGGCACGTATTATGCGCCCAGTAGGGGGTAAAGCGGATCGCCGGCATTCCCAGCGAATTAGGCGTTGTAAAAATACTGTCGTCAGAAGCCAGAGCATAGAGGTACAGATCACTTTGCCAATTCAGATCGCGGTGCACTTCAACGCCGCACTGAGCAAGGAAATTTCCCATCTTTGAACCCGGTCCGCCGATATCCCAGGCATACCAGAACTCTGCAACCACCCCGGCTTTATTCCGTACAACCTGCTCCAGAATCCCATCCCAGAGTTCACCTTTAACACGCTCTTTCGCCTCGGTATTAACAATAATCAAATCCCATTTAGTACCTGAACGAAGATCAGTCAGGAAATTCCCCACATCAGAAATGTGGCTGGTAACATTCCGCTGCAAGCCCAAAGAAGCCAGCGCATCAGGAACAACAGAACCACCTGATTTATCACGCATATTATCAATCATCAGGATTTTTGCGCTTTTCATCCGGGTCTCAAAATCTTGCCCGGTTGCCTGTTGTTGCTGGTTTTCCTGCGGGATTTCAGGTGTATAGGTCGGATAAGGGGTGTAGGTAGGCTGCGCTGGTTGAGACTGCCCTCCCTGTTGTTGCTGTGGTTGCTCCAACTGCTGCTGCTGATTTTGGATGGCAGTATTGGTTGCCTGTTGAGCGGTGTTGGTCAGTTGCAGTGAAAGCTGTTCCTTTTGTTTGGCGTTAACCGTTGCCTGGACATTCAATGCCATGAGCGTTTCTTCGGCGCCAGAACTTTTTGATGATGTTGCCGGGCTGACAGTCGGCGCACCGCAAGCCAGTATAACAACAACCAAAATCAAAGTGACGCTCACAAGAGAATAATATTTTCTTTGAACCTTTAATTTTTGCTCCATATCTCCTCCAAAATATATATTTCTCACTTATATTCTTCCAAATTGATTACTGCGCGCATGGGTAAAAAGTAATATCACTATACACTGGGCTGCGATATGTACCATCATCAGCAATAATTTGATATTGGAACCAGGATTCATGCATCAATGGAGGATAATGGATATCCTGTGAGCTACTACCCCCACCGACAATTGTCGCACTGCGTGCATCACTTCCATCACGGTGAAGGTCTTTGTTTTCCCAATCTGTCTTTCGGCCATCTGTTTTGTCCTGAATACGAAAATAAACCGCCATACCAACGTTTATATCAGGAACCTTCTGGGTTATTTTTACACTATAAGGTTCCTGATAGCAATAAAATCTACTGGTAGATTTGGTCGGTTGTGGATAAGTCAATTGGCCTGACGGCGGTGGTTCTGTACTGGTTGGAGGTGCAGCAGGTTTTGTAAGCGTCGGCTGCGAAGTATAGGTGGGATAGGGTGTATAGGTTGGCTGAACAACGGTAAAAGTTGGCGGTGGAACAGATTGCGTCGCTGAAATACGTTGAGCTTCCATCGTCACCTGAATAACAGCTTGAGTTAATTGTTGATTCATCAACTCAACCTGTCGAGCATCTGTTGTTAATTGCACCTGCATAGCAACCTGAGTTTCACCATTCACATTGCTGGTTTCCGCGGGCAAAGCAGAAGTCGGCATACCACAAGCCAGGGTTAAAATCAGCAAGATAATGGCGATGGATAACAACGATTTTGTATATTGATTAATGATTTTATGGCTGCTCATCAATTTCCTCCTTAGTTTTAGCCCCAAAATCTGTTCTCAAGGACAAGGCAAGGCTGTTATATCTTCATAGATAGGACTGCGATAGGATCCGTCATCTGATATGATAAGATATTGAAGCCAGGCTTCAGTAAACTGCAATGGGTTTACCACATCTTTTTTTATATAGAGGGTGACGGTACGCCCTTCAATATTTCTCACCATATCTTTAATAAGCCAATCTGAAGTCTTATTAGTTTTCTTTTCAACCAGGCGATAATATATCGCCATTGGCGGCATATTCTCCCCCTGTAAAGTGATAGTAACCATTTCCGGCACACCTTCCGTCAGACAGCCAAATCGGGATACTGAAAAAATCGGTTTTTTGTAAACCGGTGTTTCTTCTGAAGTATCTGTACCTGCCGGCAACGGCGAGGGTAAATCCTCATACGAGAGTGAAGGAGTAGTGTTTAAAGAGGGCGTGGCTGGTATTAATGTCGACAGTTGTTCAGGAGAAAGGGTGGCAGTCGGTTTTTCCTCAACATCAACAGGCTGTTCAATAGTCGAGGTTGTCGTCGGTTGCTGTTCTATATCTGCTGTAGTTTGTTTTTGTAAGTATACTTTCGTTTCTTCAGAGCCTGACCCCTGCGACATTATTGGTTGTGTAGAAGTTAATACACAAGAAAGGTCCGCCAATATCAGACATATAATAAAATAAAACAGTTTATTTGCTCGACTCAACCGATATTGCATATATCACACCTAACAATAAATTGCGCACGCCCGGCGCTCAAACATTAAACCGAATATGCATAATATCGCCATCCTTGACAATATACTCCTTGCCTTCCAGGCGAAGTTTTCCGTGAGTTTTTGCCTCGTTTAATCCACCCAGCGAGACAAGATCATCATATGCGACAACTTCAGCCCTGATGAAACCTTTCTGTAAATCAGTGTGTATCTCGCCGGCCGATTCATAGGCTGTTGCCGAACGGCGAGTAGTCCAGGCTCTCACTTCATCTTCTCCAACCGTAAAGAAGGACTGCAATCCTAACAAATCATAAGACAGGCGAATCATCCGGTTCAGACTGGGTTCAGTGATACCGTATTCATCCAGAAAAATGCGCGACTCGTCCGGCGGCAATTGAGCAATTTCCATTTCAAGTTTACCCAGCAGATCAACCACCTGACTTTTTTGATGAGCATAGTTTAAAGAGGGTGGAGTCTGCCCTTCCGATAAATTAAGGGCGATCAGAACAGGTTTACGCGACAAGAAGCCAAACCCGGAAAGTAATTTCTCTTCTTCAGAGTCAATATCAAGATCGCGCAGCGGTTTTTCTTCTGAAAGGTGAGCCTGCATTTTTTGAAAAAGATTGCTTTCACGTTCAATAATGAGCTTATCACGTCCGCCACCTTTCTTCTTTTCCTCAGCCAGACGTTCAAGTTTGCGTTCGATGGCAATCAGGTCATTGATGATCAATTCAGAATCCATGGCACTTATATCTCGCAGAGGATCAACAGAACCGGAAGGATGAGGAACTTCATCCGATTCAAAGACCCTTACCACATGAATGAAACCATCCATCTGCGAAAGTTGATTCAGGAGTGTACCCGAAATGCCAGCTTTCCCTGCACTCCCATCCAAGCCGGCAATATCGGCGTAGGTCACTTTAGCGTAGATGGTTTTCTTGGGCTTGAACATTGCCGACAGGCGATCAATTCGCTCATCCGGGACATCAACCACTGCTGTATGAACTTCGATCCGCCCACCACTGGTTGTCGTGGGCTGGTCACCCCGGGTTAATGCATTGAAGATGGTGGTTTTGCCAGACTGGGGAAGACCAATGATTCCAAGACGCATAGATTGTACCTTGACCCTTCTGTAATTATTGGATATACTTGATTATAACAAAAAGCCGGAGTGGCGGAATTGGCAGACGCGCACGACTCAAAATCGTGTCCTCTCGGGGGTGTGGGTTCGATTCCCACCTTCGGCACTTTCATTATAACATAGACCTATATCGCAATAACAAAACATTTTTGGGTCTATTGGTGTGAATAGTTGTGTGCCTGAGAAGAAGAGCTGGCCATTAAAAACCTGAACTTATCACTTACGGGTACCCGCTATGCCATTAATAAATGATATTCTTGCAGTTATATTGGGTGGAGGCAGGGGGAGCAGGTTATATCCACTCACCAAATTACGCTCAAAACCAGCCGTTCCTATTGCAGGCAAATACCGTTTAATAGACGTACCAATCAGTAATTGCATTAACTCTGGAATTTACCGGATAGCCATTCTTACCCAGTTCAATTCTGTTTCACTTCACCGGCATATTACCCGTTCTTACAACTTTGATTCTTTCCATCGAGGATGGATTCAAATTTGGGCTGCGGAACAAACCTTGAACAGTGCAGACTGGTACCAGGGCACAGCAGACGCTGTTCGCAAACAGTTATTCGAAATTCAATCGACAAAATCGCCTTACGTTTTAATCCTGGCAGGCGACCATCTGTATCGTATGGATTACGCTGCGATGGCGGAATACCACGTTGAAAAGGGAGCGGATATAACAGTTGCCGTCCAACCTGTTCCAGTACAAGAGGCTTCACGTTTTGGGATTTTAAAACGCGAAGCGGATGGGCGGATTAGTTCCTTCACCGAAAAACCATCAGATAAACAAACATTAGAGAAATTCATCAGCCGGGATGATCCATCCCGACCGTTTTTAGGGTCGATGGGTATTTATTTCTTCAAAACAGATGTTTTAATCCGCTTACTGGAAAATCTCACATTCGATGATTTCGGGAAAGATG
>CAZDAW010000013.1:0-49349 GCA_964503685.1 uncultured Anaerolineaceae bacterium
ATCAACCAATTAAGTTGCTTTAGCCTGCAGCAGTTCGCATCACAGGTCGGAACTTGTAACTATAAACAATCATTCCCTTCTTCCCGTCATCCTCGCGCAACTTACGGGTCACCATTTCGACGGGAGTACCGATGGCAATCGGTTCGTCGCCCAGGTCGGTTAATTGAGCAGTGACCATGGGGCCTTCTTCTAATTTTACCAACGCCACGGTATATGGAGCGGCTTGTTCATAACCGGCTGGTGCATCAGTAATCGTGGTGTAAGAATAAATCTCCCCGCGTCCACTGAAGGTGTAAGGGGTTTTGGCATCCAAGCCGCATTCGGGGCACACATCACGGGGTGGAAAAATCTTCGCATCGCAATGCGGGCATACTTCACCTATCAAAGAATAGCGCTGTTTTTTTAATCGCCAATGACGAGGAACTTCCATTTCTAATTTACTCCTTATAATAATTCACTGTTGTCCATCAGTATAAATAGTGATTCCTATCAATACCTATCAAATATAAGATAATATAGTCAATCAAGTCTTTCAAATATGTGGGTGGTCACTGTTGCTGCGGGGCCGCCCCAGCATTGCACCATTCCCCTTTTCGCATTGGCTATCTGATTTGAACCAGCCTGGCCGCGTAATTGCATTACAGCCTCAACAGCCTGATAAACACCGGTCGCTCCGATCGGATTGCCGCGGGCCTTCAAGCCGCCCAGCGTTGATATGGGTAATTTTTTGTTCGTTGCCCCATTCGCAGCTAGCTGCCAGCCCATACCTTGTTTGGCGAAACCGGCGGCTTCCAACGAGAGTGCAGCGTAAATTGATGTCGAATCGTCTAATTCAAATAAATCGATTTGTTCGGGAGTCAAATTTGACTGACGGTATGCCAGATCTGTTGATAGCCGCGCTGCGGTCAAATCCAATGGATCAGGGCGGTCGTGGAGCGCCAGCGTATCGCCCGCAACACTCGAAGCGCTGATCTTTATCAGCGGGTAAGGCCAGTCTCTGGGAACCAGATCGGAGCGGGTCAGAATCAGAGCAGCGGCTCCATCTGCATAAGGAGCGATGTCAAATAAATTTAATGGATCATGGACAATTTCGGCGTTTTCATAGAGTTCTCGCGTGATGGCTTTGCGGTACATTGCATTTGGGTTGCCGGCTGCATTGGCATGAGCCGTGATCGCAAAATCCGCGAATGCCAACCGGGGTGCACCGAATCTGTTCAAATATTGCCGCATCAACAAAGCTGCCTGTGCATAAGGAGTGAGTCCCTGAATGGCTTCGTAGTCGCTATCCATACCTGTGGTAATAGCCGCTTCTTGTTCAGAGCCAATGACATCGGTATATTTTTCGACGCCCAGAACAAGCGCAACATTCACGTTTTCTGATAAAACAGCTAAATACCCTAATCGTAAAGCTGCTCCGCCAGAAGCGCCAGCGGCTTCGGCAGTCGTAGCCTCGATGCCGGTCAGGCCAGTGTATTCGGTGATCATGGCGCCCAGGTTTGATTGTCGGGAAAGAATTGAAGCAAGCATATTGCCAATATAAAGTGCATTGGGTTTTAAATCGCCGCTCTGCTTGATTGCTTCTTTTATCGCTTTAGCAGCCAGTTCTCGAAGCGAAAGTTCCCAATGCTCTCCAACTGGTGTCTGTCCAATGCCCAATATCACAACATCAGTCATAAAACCTCCGTGATGGTCAATTCACCCTACTGATCACATAGCCAGGTTGCCGCGCATGCGGGTATAGGTGGCATAGTCAATTTGCGTTCGCCGGGCAATATAGTCGGCCGTCTTGAGCGCCCGGTCGCGTCGTTCTAATAAGGCATCCGTTACCTTTAATGCGAAAGCATCTGACCCGGCTCCCGATCCATAGGAGACCATGAAGATGCGATCTCCGGGTTTGGCTTGGTCAAGGATGGCTGTCAATCCAATCATGGATGCACCGGCGTAGGTATTGCCGATCACTGGTGATAGCAGACCGGCGGAAATTTGTTCGGGTTTGAAACCCAGCATTGATGCAACGGTCTTGGGGAATTTTGCATTCGGTTGATGAAAAACGGCATATTGGTAATCTGCCGGGGTCGTGTTGGTGGCTTGTAGTAAGGCGCGTCCGGCTTCGGTGATGTGCTTGAAATAAGCGGGTTCACCGGTAAAACGCTGGCTATGTTCTGGATATCTTTCCTCCGGTCGGCGCCAGAAATCGGGAGTGTCAGTTACATAGGAATAGGATCCCTCAATTATAGCCAGGGACTCTTCTGCAGGGCCGATAATTAAGGCTGCTCCGCCTGCGGCGGCTGTGTATTCCAAAGAATCACCCGGACGGCCCTGGGCAGTATCCATTCCAATCGCGAGTGCATAACGCGCCATTCCTGATCCGACCAGTCCCATTGCTGCTACAATAGTTTCTGTGCCGGCTTTGCAGGCAAATTCCCAGTCGGCGGCCTGTATATTGGGTGTTGCACCGATAGCTTCTGCAACGATGGTTGACGTGGGTTTGACCGCATAAGGATGTGATTCTGAACCAACCCATACTGCACGTATATCGGCGACGTTAATTTGGGCCCGCGCCAGAGCATTGCGAGCGGCCTCAATTGACATGGTGATCACATCTTCGTCAAAACCAGGTACTGCCTTTTCCTTAACCGGCAATCCACCTTTGCCCCCTGTCCAGATGCGCGCGACTTCACTGGCCGGCAGTCGATACCTGGGGACATATGCGCCATACCCAATAATCCCAACAGAGCGGTCAGGCTTTAAAATCAGAGATTGTTGTTGGTTGAGAGAGGATGGTTTATTCATCGTTTATTGTTTACTCCACTCTTTAAGTATCTGTTCCGCACGATCAATACGCACGGTTTTTTCGGCAACCAATTGTTCTGCCAGACGAGTAATCAATTCACCTTGGGCGCCGGCTGCAATAGCAACCTGGCGTGCGTGCAATGTCATGTGACCACGTTGAATTCCTTCTGTTGCCAGAGCCCGTAAAGCGGCCAAATTTTGAGCCAATCCAACCGAGACGATGATTTCAGCCAGTTGATTTGCGGTCGTAATGCCCATTATTTTTAATGCGACTCGTGCAGTTGGATGCGTTTTGGTGGCCCCTCCAACTATACCCACTGCCAGGGGCATTTCCAGGGCGCCGGTTAAATTCCCTTGTGTATCTTTTTTCCAAACACTCAGGCTGGTATAACGTCCATCACGGGCAGCATAAGCATGGGCTCCGGCTTCCACTGCGCGCCAATCATTTCCAGTAGCAATAACAACGGCATCTACGCCATTCATAATGCCTTTGTTGTGGGTTGCTGCCCGGTAAGGGTCCGCCGTGGCAAATGCCCAGGCCTCGATAATCCCATCACACACTTTCTCGCCTGAGTAGTTCTCGAAAGCTAATGCATTCAAGGGAATTGTACATGTGGCTTTTGCCAGACGGCGGTCGGCTAAATTGGAGAGAATTCGTAAGTGGACGCGGCCGCCAGTAATTTCTTCAATGCGTGAAGCCAATTGCTCACAGGCCGTGTTGACTGCATTAGCGCCCATGGCATCCCGAACATCGTAGATGAGGTGTAATACAAGAAAAGGACCAATAGGTGAATTTTCAATAATCCGAGTTTCGAGATCACGTGGACCCCCGCCCAATTTTTTTAAAACAGGATCGATTTCAGCGGCTTCTGCCAGCAGATAATTCTTGGCTTTTAAAATTTTTTGCTGTGCGTCCTGTATGTTGATAAGATCAAGCACCTGGATCTGGCCTATCATTTCGGAGGAAGTTGCCTGAGCGCTAAAACCACCGCCGGCTTGAGCCAATTTAGCCATGAATGACGCCCCTGCAATAACAGAAGGTTCTTCGATCGCCATGGGGATATAAACCTCGCGGCCATTGATGATAAAATTTTGAGCAATACCCAGGGGTAGAGAATGAACACCGATCACATTTTCTGCCATATCATTGGCTTGGCTGGTCGTCAATCCATTAACCCCATTAAATACCGATAATTCTTCTACGGTTAAATTGGTGCTATGAGCGATTTCTTCTAATCGTTCATCGATAGAAAGATTATAAAATTTATGACCGCGCTGCGCGGTTGGCATATCCTGATTCTCCAAGCAATTACTTGATTAACTTATCGCAACTATAAAACTGAATCTCTGGCAAAACCTATCAAACTTGGAAAAATGGACTATTTAGGGTAAAATTTCTGAATTGAAAAGATTGTATGACAACATTATTGTTTGAACAGTTAGAAGATCGTCTGGCTGCCCTGCATTACGCCAGCCTGGAATTGATTCAAGATATCTCTCTCGAATCACTTCTTGAACGAATCCCAATTCTGGCCTGTGAACAGGTGCATGCGAAGTATGCTGCAATGGGGGTTTTGAATGATAATGGCCAATTAGTGCAATTTCTCCCAGTTGGCATAACTGCCGAAGAAATTTTAAAAATTCCTCATCTTCCCCAGGGTTTTGGTTTGATTGGCGAACTGTATAAGTCTGATAAAATAATTCGGATAGCCGATATAAGCGCTGACCCCCGGCATGTTGGTTTTCCCCCTGGGCATCCTGTTATGAAATCATTCCTGGGTGTTCCTATCCAGTTGTTCGGACGCCAACTGGGACAGATTTACTTAACCGATAAAATTGGAGCTGACGAATTCACAGCCGAAGATGAAACGGTCATTGTTACTTTGGCTGCTTATGCGGCTGTTGCCATTTCAAATGCGCGCTTGTATGAAGAACTTCGCCATCGTGATCTGGCCATCACTCGCCGGAATGAAGACCTGGCTTTGCTCAACGATCTGGCTTCTACACTGGCTTCATCTTTAGATATTGATGAAATTCTTGACAAGACACTCAGTTTAGTAATGAATTATTTATCGGTTCAAACCGGTGAGATTTTTTTACGGGAAGAGGACGGACATACTTTAAAATTGGTGCTTCATCGCGGCGATGAAGCAACACCAATATGGACGCGAGATCAGTTTGAATTGGGCATTGGGCTGATTGGCAAAACTGCTCAAGATGGACAACCAATTGTTGCCACTATTTCAGAGAAGGGGCTCAGGTTTGTCCGAAAAAATTTTTTGAAAGCTGGCTTTGGACAATTAATTTGCATCCCTCTTACTGGTCGAAGTGGGATGGTTGGGGTCCTTTGTGTCGCGATTCAAAAACAAAAACCGTCTGATGAGCGCGAAATTCAATTACTTACCGCAATTGGCTCGTGGGCTGGTACGGCGATCGAAAATGCTCGTTTGCATTACCAGGGGCGGCGGTTAGCTGTCCTTGAAGAGCGTGAGAGAATCGGAATGGACCTGCACGATGGAATTATCCAGTCCATTTATGCGGTTGGATTGACTTTGGAGCACGCCCGGTTGCTGATGATGGACAATACTGCCCAATCACGGCTACGAATAGATCAGGCAATCAGTGATTTGAATAATACAATCCGGGATATTCGCGCTTACATACTGGACTTGCGTCCCCGTAAACTGCATGAGGAAAATCTCATGGATGGCTTGCAACACTTGGTGAATGAATTTCGTTCCAGTTCGCAAATCGAAGTAAATCTTAAAAATTCTGCCGAAAAGCTATCCAGTCTGAAGAGTGATCAAGCTATTGCACTATTTCATATTTGCCAGGAAGCTCTGGCGAATATTGCCAAACATGCTCAAGCTCATAGGGCAGAAATCTTTCTGTGGGATAGCCCGAACCGGGTTCTTATAGAGATCCGGGATGACGGTAAGGGATTTGATATGGATAAAGCCAATTTAAAGTTAGGTCATGGCCTCTTGAATATGCAAACCCGGGCGCGTAACGTAGATGGTGATGTGGAGATTACCTCTGAGATCAATAATGGAACAACAATTCTGGCGTGGGTGCCAATTATAAAGAATCCGTGACAAAACATTTTCGAGGCCGTAATTGACACAACAAAGTGAGATAAAACACGCCAGTTATGTTCGCAAAATATTTACTCAGATCGCCGGGCGATATGACCTTATGAATCGTTTGATGACTGGTGGACAGGACATTCGCTGGCGAGAAGAGGTCATTCAAAGAGCACAGTTGGAGAGGGGTCAATGGGTGTTGGATATAGGCGCAGGTACGGGAGATTTGATTCACGAAGCAAAAAAACAGAATCCGGATTGTCACTTGCTTGCGGCTGATTTCACGGTACCCATGATGCGAATCGGACAAAAGCGATATAAGGATTTATATTGGACAGCAGCAGATGCTTTGTTTTTGCCTTTGCCAGATTCTACTTTTGATGCTGTGATATCTGGATTCTTGATTCGAAACGTCCGGGATATTCAACAAGCATTATCTGAACAGTATCGGATATTGAAGCCCGGAGGAAGAATTATTATTCTCGATACGACGCGCCCGAAACCCAATTTATTGACGCCGTTGATTTTCTTATATATGCATATATTCATTCCTTTTATTGGTTTATTATTAACAGGACAAAGGGATGCTTATGCATATCTGGTCTCTTCGACTGAAAATTTCTTGTCTGCAGAAACATTAGCCGAAAAGCTATCTGCAACTGGCTTTCAACAGGTTTGTTTTACTCGCAAGATGTTTGGTACAATTGCCATTCATTGGGCGCACAAGTAGATGAACACAGAATCAAAAAAGCGTGATTTCGAGAAAGCAGCACTAAGAGGCGCTCCTTCTTACGTTTGGCGAGATGGACAAGAACGGCGTCTAAAAATGATCCGGGATTCAGCCGAGGATCGATTATACGGTCGTTTATTAGTTGATGGTTGTGGAGTTGGAATGTATCTCGAACATCTCACACCATTGACGATGAGCGCTATTGGCTTGGATATCGAACACGAACGCGCCGTAGAAGCACATTACAAGGCGGAAAAGGTGCTTTGCGCGGCCGGAGAAGCGTTACCATTTGCCGGAAATATTTATGATTTGGTATTGAGCCATGAAGTTCTTGAGCATGTACAGGATGATCGGGCGTGTATTTCCGAAATTGTCAGAGTGCTAAAACCGGGTGGGCGTTTAATTCTGTTTTGCCCCAATAGAGGCTATCCGTTTGAAACGCATGGCATCTATTGGAGGGGGAAATATCATTTTGGAAATATTCCACTTGTTAATTATCTACCGCGATGTTGGCGTGATCGACTGGCGCCGCATGTGCGGGTATATTCTCGTCGTGATCTGGAAAAATTATTTGCCGGGTTGTCAGTTCGATTTATTCGAAAAGAAATTGTTTTTGGCGCATACGACAATATCATTCATCGGCGTCCAATACTGGGAAAATTCATCCGTTTTGTAATGCAAAGCCTGGAAAAGACCCCATTAAAAATATTTGGATTATCTCATTTTTGGGTGGTAGAAAAAGAAATAGCCTAAGAGGTCTCTAATCGGAAATCATAAATGCCATCCCGAAATGACCATTTTCGGCGGCATTGTGAGCAAGTTAAATAGCCTGCTGAATTTTCCAAATGTTCGTTACCGCAAGCAGGGCAACGGAAGAAGGATAAAGGAGCAGCCACGGGTGAATTATCGCCCGACTGGCAAAGGGCAAAAACGCTGGGCGAAAGTTGCCACCAATTTCCGGTCAATTGTGCAATAGAATCCATCCATACCAGCAAACCTAATGGCAATAGCCTTTTTAAAAACGGCATTCGAAAATGGGAAACGGTTAGCTGTTGACGGATTGTGAAATCACTTTGTTGTAACCATTTCTTTATTTGAACCGGGTGAAAATCATAATTGAGTTCGGCAAACTCCACAGGTTCCAGGTCAAAAGGATTCCATCGTTGCAGTCTTAAAAAATAACGTAGGATAGATTTAATATTACGTTTGTTAGCATATTCAAGGATAAAAGTTGCCCGCGGCCGAAGAACGGCGCGAATCTGCTGAAGCGCCAGTTGCGGTTGCGCCATGTGATGAAGGGTCCGAATCATCGTAGCTGCCTCAAACAAACCATTAACAAATGGTAAATGATAGATATCAGCAGCCACATAAATATAACGGTCGTTTGATCCTAATCTTTGTTGGGCCTGTAATAATTGCGTGCGCGAATAATCCACCAAGACGACTCGCTGAAATCCTTTATAACGCGGCGTATTTCGTCCTGCTCCTGCCCCAAGTTCAAGTAAATTATTACCCGATGAAGGCAGCAACCTTTTTAAGGCTATCGCTTCTGCTCGGTCTTCATAGTCCCGATTACCCTGGCCCCAGAATTTGCTTTGGTAATCGGACCCTTCGTAATTGCATATCGGTGGATTGTTAGTGGGCTGCATTTCAGTCAGTAGAAGAATCAAACAAGAATTGAAGATGAGTATCCAGGCAGGTGGCCCGGCGGCACCCAGAATAACCTCCTTACCGCTGCTTCTTCTCAGACCTGACGGGGTTCGGGGGGTTCTGCCGCGCCGGTCCCACCTGGATACTCATCTCAAGGATACCCTATGAAAGGTGGACTGTCAACCGTTGCTTTGCTTTATAGCGAATATTTAAGTTGCCAGCATAAGGACTATCGGCTAAAATTCATCCCATGAATTGGGATATGATTGGCAATGAGTGGGCTGTTCAACTCTTGAAACAGCATATTGTAAGCAAGGAAATTCGGCATGCTTATTTGTTTACTGGCCCTCCTGGTGTAGGTCGACGGACACTCGCTTTGCGCTTTGCGCAAGGGATTAATTGCCCTCAACCTTTATCTCTTGGTGAACCTTGTCGGACCTGTCGAACATGTATCCAAATCGAGAATATGCAACACCCGGATTTATCGATTGTACAACTTGAAGAGGGTAATTCTGTTATCAGGATTGAACAAATTCGCACACTTCAGCGAGAACTTTCTTTATCACCATACGAAGCATCGTTTCGTATAGCGCTCCTGGATGATTTCCAAGCGGCAAATGCCAACGCTCAAAATGCTTTGTTGAAGACGTTGGAAGAAGCGCCGCCCAAAGTAGTGCTTATCTTAACGGCTGAGTATTCAGAAGCCCTTTTACCCACAATTATTTCACGCTGTGAGGTACTCAGATTGAGGCCATTGCATGTGGTTTCTATCGAAGAGCGCTTATGCAGGCAGTTTGGGATACCCGCGGAAGAAGCAAAACTTTTGGCGCATCTTTCCAGTGGTCGAATAGGAACGGCGATAACATATCATACTCACCCAGAATTGTTGGAAAAAAGAAGAGAATGGATAAAAGATCTCAATAACCTTTTATCGGCTAATCGGTGTGATCGTTTTGCCTATGCTCAATCTGTAACCGAAACTCGTGGAAAGGAGAGGGGAGATATTAAGGAAAACCTTTGTCATTTATTTGAGGTTTGGATATCCTATTGGCGTGATGCTTTGCTTTGCAAAGCGCATGCTGATGTGCCCCTGGTTAATTTCGATGAAAGGGCTGCTATCCAGAAAACAGCCGAAGCGTTGGACACTAAATCCTTATGCCAGATTCTCACAAAGCTGGGAAATAGTCAGACCATGATCGAGGAAAATGTTAACTTACGGTTGATAATGGAGGTGCTTTTGCTCGATCTGCCGCGGATAAATAATCAATCCGGGTGAGTTATCTCAATTAATGAATTGGTTGGTATAAGCTTTATTTAAATCCAATGGTTTTTCAAGTAGCCCAATTTCTAATAATAATTTTTGCATATTTTCCCAACCAATTGGATCTGAATATCCAATTCTTTCTGCTTGCCATTGGTTGATTGAAGTGTCCAGGATGAAATTCTGTGTGTCAAGACTTTCTTGATCCAGGGTTTTGATATTCCTGAGAGCAGCCCGATAACCGTCAGGTGCGTTATCAATCGTATGCGCCAAACCTTCCAGAAATGCATCAACCATATTTTGTACAAGTTCAGGATTTTCATTCAATGTTGTTTCATTCGTTACAAGACCGTACGAAGCTAACTGGGAATATCTTGCAACAGGAAGGTTCGTTACCGGCACCAGCGATTGAATATAGAGTGCTTCGCTTGTCGATGCGATAACCGCCTGTACTCGATCTGACCTTAATGCATCCAATTGTGTGTAACCAATTGAATCTAAAGTAATGTCGCTTTCTTTAACATCCCCTTCTTTCAGTAAAGCCTGTAAACCTATATAATTTGCTCCATATAACCCGGGTATACCGATATGCTTGTTTGCCAGTTCTTGTGGTGTGTTTATCTCTAATTCCTTTTTCGCGACAACTGAAACCGGGTATCTTTGATACCATGCCATAACATAAACAACAGGTAATCCCTGAGCGCGCGCCAGCAATACAGTCTCGCTAGATGCTATAGCAAATTGTAATTCATTCTTCCCGACTTGAGCTACTGCTTCGCTTTCAAATCCGTAATTGATGACTACGTCCAATCCTCGTTGTCGAAAATATCCAGCGCTAATTGAAAGATACAAGGGAGCAAGCTGGATACTCGGGGCAAAACCTACGGGGAGGATAATTTGCTTTCGGGATTGTTTTTGCGATATGATATCTGGTGTCTGTGTCAAAGGTATCTGATCGTTTTCTATCTCAGATGAGCGGATAGGATTAACTTGGCTACCATCACAGGCTGTCAGGATGGCGGCAAAAATTAATAAAAAACATAAACATTTCTGATAGATTTGCAAAGGCGCCTCTTATTCATTACCATATCTGAGTCGAACATAGGATTTATATCTTTCAGGATGAATGCGGCCTTCTGTAACGGCAGATATTACCGCGCATCCCGGTTCATTGATGTGCGTACAATCACTGAATTGGCAACCGGATACCAGTGAGCCAATTTCGCGAAAATACCCATCAATCTCTTCTGGTTGTGTGTCCCACAATGCCAGCGCTTTAATCCCAGGCGTATCAGCGACGTAGCCTCCACCCGAGATCGGAAATAGCTCACGCACGACTGTTGTATGACGCCCCTTACTTGTTGCCTGGCTTACATCCATAACAGAGAGCCCCAGTCCCGGCTGAATCCGGTTTAGAAGACTGGATTTACCCACTCCTGAGGGTCCCGCTAAAGCAGAAACCTTTCCCACTAAGCGTTGGCTTAATTCTGTAATTCCCATTTCCAGTCGGACTGAAGTGTAAATTACAGGATAATCTAACTGTTCATAATGTCCAAACAATTCTTTCGCATGGTCCAGACCAACCAGATCCACCTTGTTTGCGACGATAATTGCTGGTATTTTCTGCTTTTCAGCAATGACTAAAAAACGATCCAACATTCGAAGATGGGGTTCGGGCTGAGAACAGGCAAATACAATGACCACTTGATCTGGGTTGGATAGTATAATTTGCCGGTAGATCCCTCGTGGTGTTGGATCCAGGCGAATCAACTCATGGTGACGTGGCAAGACAGCCTCTATGATTCCCGTATCCTTTTCTAACAGACTTAATTCAACCCAATCACCTACTGCGATAATATCACCCAAAATGGGGCCTTTTTTCAATCTTCCTCGAAGCCGACAAGTGAGTCTGCCAGCGGTTTCTGTGTCAACTGTATAAAAACCAGATTGTGAACGGACTACCAGACCTTGTAATGTTTCTTTCATAGAATGATCAATATGGGGTCTTTTTAGTTTCCTGAGGAACCTTCTTCCTCTCCTTCATAACCCTCGGGTGTATCTGTGATGGGTGGTGTGGCAGTTCGGGTGACGTAATAGGTTGATTCCCAGGGATACAGACGGCCCGGCTGGCCACGGAAATAGATTTCAACCACCCGACGGAATATTGGAGCAGCAAAATCGGAGCCCTCCCCTTGATTCTCTGCGATCACTGCCACAGCTATATCTGGTTTATTGGGTCGTTTAGCATCTGTGTATCCGGCAAACCAGGCATGTGGTTTTTCAACTGAGGTTTGCGCTGTACCTGTTTTCCCATAGACCGGAATTTGTAATCCGGAAAAAGTTCGATAAGCCGTACCTCTTGGGTTATCCGTAACGCTTAACATGGCGCTTTTGATAATTTCCATGTTTTTTTCACTGATTGGCAGCTTTCCAATTTCTTTGGGCTCGAAAGTATATGTTGGTGTACCATCTGGGGTAGTAATTTTTTCGATAATTTGTGGTTGGTGAAGTGTGCCGCCGTTACCGATGGCTGCTACAAAATTGGCTACTTGCAAGGGCGTGACGGTCATTGTTCCTTGACCAATCGCCAGTTGAACGGCGTCAAAATCGGATTCCGGATCTGGCATTGAACCACTGGCTTCTGCAATATGACCAATTCCTGTTGGTTTTCCTAATCCAAAGGAACGAGCCATTTCTGATATTGCTTTGGTAAGGCCATTCTGATATAGATTTAATCCAATGTGCCAGAAAAATGGATTGCACGAACGCATTAAACCTTCTGGAAGATTGACCTTTCCACTGGGGGGGTATTCTTTTGCCAGTGTCCAGTCATGTAGGGTGACGCCAGGGAGTTCAGTAAAATCATACCCACACTCAAAAGTCGTGTCTTGAGTGAAAAGTCCACTTTCTAATGCAGCGGCCATGGTAATAATTTTAAAAACTGAACCAAGGGGATATTGTCCTTGAGCAGCCCGGTTTAAGAGAGGCTGTTGATTGTTGTTTAATAATTCAGTTAACAGCGAGTTGTTATAATTTGTTGGTTCAAAGACATTTGGGTCAAAACCAGGTGATGAAGCCATAGCCAATACTCGCCCTGTATCGCGTTCGAGTACGACGACTGCACCGACAAAACCTGCAATGGCCCGTTGAGCGCCTAACTGGAGGTCTTTATCTAATGTCGTGTAGATTGACTGTGATGGCTGTGGGTCTGTTTCAGCCAGACGAGTGACGATTTGGCCCTGCGGATCTACAACATATAAAGATGCGCCATGTTTTCCGGCCAGATATTGCTCACCCCATTTTTCCAGGCCCGAATAGCCCACTTTTTCATCGCCGCGGTAGCCTTGCCGGCGGTAGGCTTCCAGTTCAGCCTCAGGTATAGAAATAACATACCCGGTCGCATGAGGAGAAATTCCGCCATCGAAATAGAATCGGGAGCGAAAAGCGTTCATAACGACACCACTGTAGCTGGAAAGAGTCCCATATAATGGTTCTACTTCTTGAGCAGAAGCCTCGCCAATAGGCACATACCATTCTGGGGCGGCAAGTGCATAACGGCTCTTGATCGTTTCAAATGGAAGGCCCGTTAACCGGGAGAGTAGATCAACAAGACTTTCTTCAAAATTTGGGTCGATTTGCCCTGGCACGACGCCCAAGGCTACTGCATCTGCCTGAGCAGCTATGGCTTCTTCGTTTTTATCGTAGATGTTTCCCCTTGCGGGAATTTTATAGTCGATTTTTAATTGATTGCCGCCATGCAGTTCGGGCATAATCAAACCGTCTTCCCATTGGATGAGCCACTTCCCGTTTTCCATAGACATGTTCATTACCATATCGCGGGTAATATCACCCAATAATGTTGTATGGAAGATGATGCGATAAGCAACCTGTGCACTGCGCGGATTCGTCAGCGCTGAGAGCACCTCAAAATCTAAGCGGGATAAGTTCAGGTTGATGGCTACGTCTCGGTAACGAGTCTCGAAATCAGCCCCGCTGATTGCATCCCGATTCACCTGGGTGATCATCGAATACATGAGTTGATAATCATCTTTTTGCCAGGCTTCCAGAAAAGTGCGCGCGGCTTCTCTTACGTCAGGTACGTGCGTGCTCCTCACCGGCGGAGCCGGCAATGTCGAAGTGGGTGTTATGGTGGCTTTTTCTTCCGTATTCAGGGGGCCTTTACACCCGGCAATGATAGCCAGAATAACGAGCGTAACTATTAAGCGATGGAATTTCATTCACACCTCTTCAATTTCTTGTTTCTCGCGGTAATATTCAATAGATGCTTCATCTAAAATTTTTGAATAGATTGGACAGATATAATTCAAAGTTTTCTGGCACATTTCTGGAATATCTGATTGGGGATTTAAACCAATGCCCTGAAAGGCGCGCATCAGATGGCAAAGTGGTAATCCCATTACACTGGCGTAGCATCCGTTGATAGTCTTAACTGGATGAAAACCGGTATGTTGAATTGCGTAAGCCCCCGCTTTATCTAAAGGATCTCCGGTGTTTACATAATTCATTATTTCCTGTTCGGTATAATCTCTCATGAACACATCGGATATGGAAAGCGTTTTTATCATGACCTGATCTGAGTTGCGCCGTAAAACAATACCAGTCAATACCTGGTGTTGGCGTCCTCGCAATTGTTGTAACATTTGGATCGCGTGTGTCTTGTTTTCCGGCTTTCCCATCAACATTTTACCATCAACGACCACCGTGTCTGCCCCCACAAGCACGCTATCTGATGGAACTTTGTTGGCGGCAGCGAGTACCTTGTTCTCGGCCAGGCGCGAAACATACTCCACCGGATTTTCATCAGCCAGAGGCTGCTCATCAATGGGAATTGATAAAACTTTAAATTCCCAACCAAACAGGTGAAATAACTCACGCCGACGTGGCGAATTAGATGCCAGATATAAATGTGAAATTGCATTCAATGGTTTTATTGTCTCCAAAACCTGTTTCGATATTCTATTGAACGATTCTAACACACTCTTTTACCTATCTGGTTAAGGCTATAATTATTTGTATTTATTGCGTATAATTTCCAGAAAACATTCGCTTAGCATAACATGGATAGATCATATAACTGTTGGCAGTTAAATGGTGAATGAAATCGAGCAACTTGTTCTGCAAGAGAGAGCGCCAGAATGGAACGCGGTATAATTATAAATACTGCAGAAAATATCTGGAGATGGTTATGGAAAAAAAAATTCGTGTTTTAGTCGCCAAACCCGGTTTAGATGGACACGATCGGGGCGCTAAAGTAATTGCGCGAGCCTTGCGCGATGCAGGAATGGAAGTAATCTATACGGGTTTACGGCAAACTCCTGAAATGATAGCAGAGGCTGCATTGCAAGAAGATGTTGATGCAATTGGTCTTTCTATTCTATCAGGCGCTCACATGGCTCTGGTTCCACGAATTTTAGAGTTGTTAAAAGCAAATGGACAGGATCAAGTAAAAGTCTTTGTTGGTGGTATTATCCCGGAAGAGGATATTCCACAATTGAAGAAGGCAGGTGTCAGTGGGGTATATACACCCGGTACGCTCACTGAGGATGCTATTCGCGATATCCGTAAAGCTGTATCGGGCGAAGAAATCGTTGCTTAGTGTAACCAGATGAGTTTGGTCGATTCCGTTCTTGCAGGTGATCGTCTGGCTTTAGCCCGATTGCTCACCCAGGTTGAAAATGGTACGCCAGATGGGCGCGCCGCATTAAATGAGTTGTTTCCTTATACCGGAAAAGCGCGATTGATCGGCGTTACCGGCGCGCCAGGTACGGGCAAGTCTTCTCTTGTCAATCAATTGGTGCGTTCCTACCGGAGATCAACGGATAGGCAGCTTGCCCGAAAAATTGCGGTTATTGCTGTGGATCCTTCCAGCCCGTTTTCGGGTGGGGCGGTTTTGGGAGATAGAGTACGGATGCGCGATTTAGCGGGAGACAGTGGGGTGTTTATCCGATCAATGGCTTCAAGAGGCGCTTTAGGCGGCCTGGCTTGTACGACTGCTGTTGTGGCGCAAGTGTTTGACGCTGCAGGATACGATCCAATTTTCATTGAAACTGTTGGTTCTGGACAGTCGGAGGTGGAAATTGCACGTCTGGCGCATACAACGCTTGTTGTTGAAGCGCCAGGTCTGGGTGATGATATTCAGGCTATTAAAGCTGGAATTCTGGAAATCGCTGATGTTCTTGTCATTAATAAAGCTGACCAGCCAGGCGCTGAAAATTCGGAACGGGTTTTACGCAGCATGCTTGAATTGGCAGGTTCATTCAGCCAGGCTGACAAGGATGAAAAAACAATTCAATGGTTTCCACCAATAATAATGACCGTTGCCACTGAAGGCGTTGGCATAGAGGCTTTAATCGAAACCATTCAAAAACATGAGAATTATCTATGCCAGAGCGGAAAATGGAGATCTCACGAGCGTTTCCGGTTAAAATCAGAATTGGATATGTTGTTGAGAGATACGTTGGTTTCTCACTGGCGGGCAAATGTTGTTGAACGGGTGTACGAAGATGTATTGGATAAGCTCGTTGAACGGCAAATTTCCCCCTGGGAGGCGGTTAATTATCTGCTTAAAGGAGTGGCTTTATGATTTATGGTGACAATATTCGCTTGCGAGCCCCTACGCGGTCGGATATACCAACTTTTGTTTCGTGGTTTAACGATCCAGAGGTAACCGCAGGTTTATTGATGACCTTTCCGTTGTCAATTGAGGATGAAGAATCATGGTTTAACAATATGCAACAAACACCCATAGAGGAACATCCGTTAGTAATTGATGTCCTCAAAGGGGATAATTGGATTACGATTGGCAACAGTAGTTTTCATAAGATCGATTGGCGTAATCGGGTAGCAGAAATTGGTATTGTCATTGGGGAAAAGGCCTATTGGAATAGCGGTTACGGGACACAGGCGATGTATTTGCTTGTCCAACATGGTTTTGGTATGCTTAACCTGAACAGGATATTTTTGCACGTTTTTGCTAATAATCCACGCGCCATCCGTTGTTATGAGAAGGTCGGATTTGTTCATGAAGGATGTTTACGGCAGAATGTTTATAAAAATGGAATGTATGTTGATGTAATTGTAATGAGTATTTTGCGTTCGGAATGGAATCAAATCAATAAAAAAAATTAATGGGAGCCTGATATGCCTTTGCCAAAATCTCGGCACGATGTTGGAATTTATGGGGATATCAAACTGTACGCAGGGACATCAAGCCCTGAATTAGCTGAACAGATAGCACAATATTTGGGAATCAGCCTTTGTGGATGCGATATTATTTCCTTCCCAAACGAGAATTTGTTTGTAAAACTGCACAGCAGTGTTCGGGGACAGGATGTCTATGTGATTCAGACAACATCCCGCCCGGTCCATCGTAACCTGATGGAACTCTTAATCATGGTGCAAACCTTAAGACTTGACTCTGCCGCCCGGATTACAGTGGTGATTCCTTATTTGTGTTATGCACGTTCGGATAAAAAGGATCAACCGCGCGTTCCTATTACAGCTCGCCTGGTTGCTGACATGCTTGAAGTTGCCGGTGCGGACCGCTATATAACGCTGGATTTACACGCCGGTCAGATTCAAGGATTTTTCTCGATTCCTGGTGATGTGCTGACCACCTTTTATATTCTGACAAATTATCTGACCAGTATAAAACCCGACTTACATTCACCGGTCGTTGTGACTGCTGATCTTGGCTTTGCCAAAAAAGCGCGTAATTTTGCTGCCACGATGAATGCCCCGATGGCTTTCATCGAAAAAAGAAGAACTGGTAATGATGCGAAAGCTGAAGCCTTAACAATTATCGGCGATGTCCATGATCATGATGTAATTATTGTTGACGATGAAGTGGATACCGGCGGCTCTATGGTTCAAGCGGTAAATCTGGTCAAGGAGTATGGCGCACGTAAAGTCTATATGGTCTTTGTCCATGGTGTCCTTTCTGCGAATGCTGCCGAACGGTTATCAGCTTTACCGGTCACTGAATTTATTACAACCAATACCGTTCCAATACCGGCAGAGAAAATAAATTATTTTGGAGACCGTTTAAGGATCCTCTCTGTGGCGCCATTGTTGGGCGAAGTTATCCGCCGCGGCCATGAAGGGCGAAGTGTTGGCGAAATGTTCAACGAATAAAAATGCCCGAATTACCCGAGGTTGAAATCATCGTGCAGGCTCTGCGCAATGGCGGACGCGATGGCCCATCACTGCCGGGAAGGACAATCGAGATCGTCCAATTGTTATGGGATAGAAGTCTGGCCGTTCCTCGTCCGGATGAATTACAGACATGCTTGAGTGGAAAAACTATTCTGGATATCGGCCGGCGGGGAAAATACATCATTTTTTATTTCGAAACCCTCACTATGCTCATACACCTTAAAATGAGCGGTGACCTGGTTGTTGAGTCTACCTCCGATGCCCCTGGCAAACATCATCGTTTATTAGTGGATTTTAGGGATAAAACCCGACTATCGTTTGTTGATCCACGGAAATTTGGCCGAATTTGGGTAACGTCTGACCCTGATGCCGTTATCGGTAAATTGGGGCCTGAACCGCTTGCTCCGGATTTTGATGCCCGAACTCTTTATACTAGCTTGTTACGATACAAGAGACAACTCAAACCGTTGTTAATGGATCAATCTTTTCTGGCTGGTCTAGGAAATATCTATACTGATGAAGCATTGCATCTTGCTCACTTGCATCCATGCCAGATATCAGATCAGGTGACAAAAACTCAGGCCCAATGCTTGTGGCAAGCAATTCGCCAGGTATTATCAGAAGGAATCCGGCGAAATGGCGCCAGTATTGATTGGGTCTATCGGGGCGGCAATTTCCAAAATCACTTCCGCGTTTACCAACGTACCGGGGAACCATGCAATGTTTGTGGGGCGCCTATCCAACGAATGATTATTGGGCAAAGAAGTACCCATTATTGCCCTAACTGTCAGATAATCAATGGAGAATGATTGAACTTTATTAGCATCGGTATATAATAATAAAAATGTCATCCGTCAGATTGATTTATGTTTGGTTTGGTTGTTATGGATAATGTTTTTCTTACCTTAATCCCTCCAATTCTTTGTTTGATAATCGGTTTCATTGTTGGTCGTCTTATCTACATTGTGCGCGAAGAGAAAAAAGAAGAAACGCCAATTCAAACTGGAGAAACCAATATTGATCGCAGTGAAATAGCGCGTCTCTGGCATTCATTGGCAGACGGCTCATTGCAGGTAGAAATGGATGGAAACGTCTATAAAACAGCCTCCGAACTGGATGTTGCCCATTTGCAATCGTTAAAAATGGAAGCAGACAGGTTGCGTGCATGGATGGGCGACTCCAGTCTATCTCAACAGTCGGTTTCTGAAGACAGGTATGCATCGCAGCCTGAGAAGATAGATGCGTCCGTGAACCGACCGGTCCAACAAACCCCGGCGCCAATAGCCACGCAATCTTCTCTTAATGCAACTGTAAAAAAAGCTGAATTACCTCCTACGCCCAAGAGCGTGGTTGAAATGGTCAATGAAATATTGCAGGAGAAAATAGCCGGTACGCCGTTGGCTGATAAAGGTATCCAGCTTGCTGAATCTCCAGATAAAGGAGTTATTGTTAGAGTCGGGTTAAACCATTACCCCGGGCCGGATGCGATTCCTGACCCTGAGATTCAAGCTGTCATCCGGGCCGCTGTGGCAGAGTATAACCAGACCAAGGGCGTCAAGTAGCTGGCCGGGTGAGCGGTTTAACAAGGTATAAATTTCCTCGTTCAAAACCTCGTTCAATATAATACTGCCGGGTTCCAATTGCCGCAATAACTGATATGCGTTTAAATCCACTTTCGTAGGCAATCTTCTCGGCTGCTTCCAGTAATGCTGTGCCAAGGCCGGCATGTTGAGCAACTCCTTGTTGCTCCGTTCCAACCGGCAAAGATTGTCCATAGACATGGACTTCTCGAATAATGGCTGCATTGTTGAGATCTGGCGTATTAAACTGTGGGGCATCGGGCTTTGGCAGTGAAAGGCGAATATATCCAGCCAGTTTATCATCAGGGGTTATATACGATAGAAAGTGCTCTTCGGCTTTTTCCGCTTCATAGACAAGATCATCGAGACGCAGCTGAGAAGGGTCAATTGCTTGATTTCTGATCTCTCTGCAGCGAATACATTCACATTTTGCGCCACGCTTTTCCAATTCCAATTGAACATCCTGGCGAAGACTGGTGCGTTTGTTTCCTTCGATAACATTGTGCGAAGGGATATCGCGTATCACTCGGTTAACCCGGCAATAGCGGGGAATGGTTGGTTTGATATCAGCAATCAGACTGACCAGCTCTTCTTGTGTATATGGTTTGTATTCCCCGTGTTGCCAAATTTGATACAACTCCGAATTTGCCAAAAGCTGGGTGGGGTATATTTTAATTTCATCCGGGCAATAACCCTGCCAGAGGCGGGCGAAATCTAGCCGATCTGATTCCAGGGTTGCGCCAAGCAGATTGGGCATCCAGTGTAAAACGATTTTGAATCCTGCTGCACGCAGCATAGTCGTTGCTGAAAGGGTTTGTTCTGCGGTATGTCCGCGTTGATTCAATGAGAGAATGTGGTTGTCCAGGCTCTGAGCGCCCATTTGAACTTTGGTCACGCCCAATTTTCGGAGTCTGATGAGTTCATCCGTTGTTATTTTATCAGGGCGGGTTTCAATTACCAGCCCCACATTGCGATGAGGGGCCGTTTCGTTATATATAAAGGCTTCCTCCAGAGTATTAAGAGGGACGCCATTCATTGCATCGAAGCAACGTCGGATGAACCATTCCTGGTAATCATGCGGGTATGAACTCCATGTCCCGCCCAGAATCAATAGCTCAATTTTGTCTGTTGGATGTCCAACGGCTTCTAATGAGTTGAGTCTGGATATGACCTGGTTATAAGGATCAAATTTATTCTCCAAAGCGCGTTTACCGCCTGGTTCATCAGGCAGGTAACTTTTAGGCATGCATGTATCTGTGGGACAAAAGATGCAATGCCCCGGGCAAGGCGCCGGTTTGGTGAGCACCGTCACGGTTGTTACCCCCGAAAGAGTGCGAATGGGCTTCATTCGGATGCTTGCCAGGAAAGCGGGATCGTCTTCCCATTCTTTGCTCTCAACCAACTGGCGATAAGCGGCAACCAGCAGATGCTTACCCATATAGCCGCCGCCCGGCAGGGGGTTGCGCCTGACGGCATCCCAGACTTCGCGACCCTGACGGATTTCTTCCAGCGCCTTACGGGCTGTAGCCAGTTTATCGGGCGTGTATTGGCGTGCTTCTAACCAAGACTCTCTACTCATAAGCTATAATTGCCTTTATGAACGACGACACGATCAATCGACTCGTTACTATTAATTACCAATTTTATCAGAATTTGAGCGCGTCTTTTTCCTCAACCCGTCAGCGGATACAACCTGGCGTGCGCCGAATCATTTGTGATTTGCCAATTACCGCGCGTGTGCTTGATCTGGGTTGTGGAAACGGCGCATTGAGCCGGGAATTAGCCAGTAAGGGGTTTAAGGGGAGCTACACCGGTCTGGATTTTAGCCATCCGCTCCTTGACGAAGCAACGCAAATAGCGCAAAGCGATATGGAATGCACCTTCTTTGATGTGGATATCACTAAATCAGGTTGGGATAATGTTCTGGGCAGGCAATCCTTTGACATTATTTTGATGTTCGCAGTTCTTCACCATGTGCCAGGTGATGAGCGGCGCATTGAAATATTATGTACAGCGCGTTCTCATTTGACTCCGACAGGAAGTTTCATTCATTCGGAGTGGCAATTTTTGAACAGCCCGCGTTTGCGCGCCCGGGTGTTACCCTGGGAAAAGGTGGGACTGTGCGAAGCCGATGTGGACCCGGGAGATTATTTGTTGGATTGGCGGCATGCAGGTTATGGCATACGTTATGTGCATCATTTCAATATCGAAGAATTGGCCCGCTTGGCGTCAAAAAGCGGTTTTCAAATTGTAGACACATTTTATTCAGATGGTCATGGGGGCAATCTGGGGTTGTATCAAACCTGGCAGATTCGTTGATAAAAAACTTCTACGATTTGCATAATTTTTTTGTAATCTGCCCGGTCATCTACCAACTTCAGGTTTACTTTGGCAGCGCTGGCGCGCATTTCAGCATCGTTCAACCCCTGGATGATGCCGTTGGCAACTGACTGGGGATCGTTTGGGTCAACTAATAATCCATTGATACCTGATGTGATCCATTCGCGCAGTGATTCAATATCTCCGGCGACCGGAAAACAGCCGCAGGCCATCCCTTCAAGGAGGGAGTTTGGCGTTCCATCGTGGATGCTGGGAGAGACTAGCACTTGTGCCTGCTTGTAAATATCCCACAAGCGGGATTGCGGCAGCGCCGGTAACAGACAGACGTTGGCGGCGATGTCATACAGTTTCACCCAGCGTTCGATTTCGGGATCACCGGCCATGGCAGGGCAAATAAATAAGGTCTTGGGAAATTGTTGAAGCACCCTTGGAATCGCCTGAAAGAAAATATCATTACGAACATAGGCCGGGCGAATACCGCGCGGATTGATTACGAGAGCGGTCGTTGAATCGACGGGCTTGCCGAGCAGATCATCAATCCTTTTCCGGTCAGAATGTATTTCTTCCAGGTTAATACCCCCTGCTCCGGGAACGACTAATGTCAAAGCGTTAGCAGCAAGCCCAATTTCTCTTGCCAGGCGTATATCGCGAGACGCATCGGATAATAATCCCTGGGTTCGTTGTAGCGCGTGCGCTGTTGCAGTATGCATGGCTTTGGAACCGTTGGCATGTAATGTCAGATCGTTTCCCCAGGTTGATATGATGAGTGGTAATTGGGCGGGCAGGTAAGAGGCCAGCATACCCTCGAAGGGGATGCGCAGGGCGTGGACGAGATCAGGCTGGATGTTCTCAACCAGTTTATTAAGTTCTTTGACACGAAGCGACAGTGTCAATGGGCCTAGATGATAGCGAAGCTTTTGGAAAATTGGACGATAACGAACGATTAGCCAGCGCAAGAGCTTTCTGTAGCCAGTTCCTCGCATTGCTGATGATTTATGATGTGGGGCGCCGGTTTGCTGTTGTTCACCGCCAAGGCTTCCAAATGCAACCGGCAAGATGTGGAGTGAAATCAAACCTGAAATTGGGGGACAAGGATATGTTGATATTAGATGAACCTCATGGCCCCTGGCAGCGATGCCTTTTAGCCAGCGCTGAGTGGTCGGGCTGCGTCCATCTGCAATGAACAGGATACGCATTATTTTCCTTTATAGACGGAAGCGAGAGCTTGCAGGAAAGCATCCACCATCGCTTCAATATTGATCTCCTCGGATACGATCCGATAGGAAACCTGGCCCATCTGACGTAACCTGGATGGATTGGACACAGCATTTTTAAGGGCTGTCACTAACGAGGGGATATCGTCATTGGGAATGCGCCAACCGTTGTCTGCACGGACCAGGTCATTTTGAGTGCCATCACCGCGAGCGACGATGATGGGCAAACCGTAAGACATGGCCTGTTGGACTGCCAGGCCGCCGGTGCCGGGTAGAACAAACAGATCGGCAGCGATAAACAGGTTTTCCAATTCTTTGCCGCGCAAATCGCCGGTAAATTTGGCCTGCGGATAAATTGAGCCGGCCAGCGTTTCTAGATTGAAGCGTTCCGGGCCATCGCCGGCGATTATCAGGTGCGGTTGCAAATCTTGCGGGAGAGCGGCGCAGGCGTTGAGCAAGAAATCAACTCGTTTACGGGCTTGCAATCGGCCAACAAACAAGACGATCGGTTTCCCTTTAAAGTTTGAGGGGCGATCTGGCATTGGATGCGTCGGGCGAGGGGCGGCCGCATTCCGCGCAACAAAGACTTTATTTTCCGGAATACCCAGGCGTATATATTCTTCAGCGCCCTTTTGACTGTATGCGATCATGGCATCAAATGCGGTGATCAGATTTGCCCGGCAACGTGTTCGCTGGGAGGAAAAAAGGCCTGTAATCGACGGCGCGCCCAAACCCCAACCGATGACCGGCAAACCGCGCTGGTGCATCCACTGGATAGCTCCGGGTGTGTTCAAGTAGCGCGGATTCGCTTCCATGATAAGTGCATCCGGCTGCCAATCTTCTAACCAGCGTATGATATTGGTTTGCCAGCACAGATACGTTGGTCCTCCAAAAAGGTGGACGTTCTTTGCAGGGGTATATCGCGCTACATCCAGATGATCGGGCATGACGATTGATTCATTCGGACGCGCTTTTCCGGCATAGACGCTTAAGCCGTAAGTGCAGGCAGATGCCAGGGCGTCAAAGAAAGGTTTGCGATAATCGGGTAGAACCCTTTGTTGAATGGCCAGTTTACCGTTGAAGATATGAGGAGTCATACGGTTTTCCAATCCTCATCTAATTTTACTGGGTTAATACCTGCAAATAATGAGTAACCATTGCTTCCAGACTAAAGGCTGCTTCAGCGCGAGCCCGCGCTGCGGAACGATAATTGGGAAGGTCTGTTAAAATCTGGTCAGCGGCGCGCGCCAGGGCTTTGATATCCGGCGGGTCAAATTTCCAGGGATTACCGTCGTAAGGAACCAGCAGGCCAGCACCATCGCGGACAAGTTCGGGTAACGAACCAGTCTCGAATGAGACGACTGGCAGCCCGCAAGCCATTGCTTCGATGACCGCATTGGGACTGGGCGCGTTGATTTCGGCTGAGAAGAACAGGTGGCTTGAACGGTCGTAATCAGGCATTTTTTCAGGAGGAACCAATCCGGCCCATGTGACCGAAACTTTAGCTTTGCTCTGCCAATGTGCTTTGACGTCTGCCGGGACGCCGCCGGCGATGACGAGGTTGATCGAGCGGTGATAACTCTCTTTCAACATTTCAGCCAGCCGGATGGCGTTTTCCAAACAGGGTTCGAAACCGTGCCCATAATTTCCCTCTGCAACCATCAAGCGGTAATGATCGGTTGGCGGTTGGGCAATTCCCTGAGGCGAGTAGATATTCAAGTTTACCCCATTGTAGATGACTTTCGAAGGGATATCAACTGTTCCGTAATCACGTTCCCACCAGTCTTTTACAAATTGACTCTGATAGATGACCTTCGATGCAATAATACGCCGGATGATTCTTAACAGCAGGTTGTTCTTTTCTGACCTGAAATAATGCCGCCAACCGGTGCGCCGGCTGCGGTGAGTCCAGTTTAATCCATCCAATCTTTGAATGATTGGAATCCCTTTTTTGCGAATCTGCCACAAAGCTGCTAACTGACGGGTACCGCCGATGACCAGGACAGCCGAATAAGGGTAATCTGCCAGATCGTAGCATACATCAATTCCCAAGGAAATAAGACCGCTGGCGAATTTTCGTTGAAACGAACTGGGGCCGCCAACGCCGCTATATTTTGGGATAAGACAGATGCGAGTCATGTGTTATGCGCCAGAAGGGCGTGAACGATCCGTTCGGCGGCGCGCCCATCGCCATAAGGATTTACCGCTTGCGCCATAGCCTGGTGTTCACGCGGGTTGTCTAATAAGCGGCAGGTATCCGTCAAAATTTGCTGGGTATTTGTACCAACCAGTTTGACCGTCCCGACCTTTACACCCTCGGGACGCTCGGTGACCTGGCGTAAAACCAGCACCGGTACTCCCAACCCTGGGGCCTCTTCTTGCAGCCCACCGGAATCTGTCAGTAGGAGTGTGGCATGTTTTAATAAATGCACCCAGGGCAGATAATCAAGCGGAGGAAGCAAGGTGATGTTGTCGATTCTATCCAGCATTCTGTAAACCGGTTCGCGCACTTTAGGATTCAAATGAACCGGATAAACAATCTGAACTTTTGATCCGTATCGTACAGCCAGCTGTTGCAGAGCTTCACAAATATTTTCCAGGGGCTTTCCGAAATTTTCCCGGCGGTGGGCAGTGACAAGGATCAGTTGCTTACCGCTTTGCTGGTTGATATCCAGCGTCTGTAACAGGCTGGCGATCTCCGGGGGCTCTGGCTGTCTGGCGATCGTTTGCAGTGCGTCGATTACCGGGTTGCCAGTTACGACAATCTTGGCTGCCGGGATCCCTTCGGCCAACAAGTTCTGGCGGTTCAATTCTGTTGGAGCCAGGTGTAAATCGGCAATTACGCTGACCATACGGCGGTTGACTTCTTCGGGGAAAGGCTGCATCTTATTTCCAGTGCGCAATCCGGCTTCGACGTGCGCTACCGGAACCAGCCGGTAATAAGAGGCCAACGCGCCCGCCATTGCGGTCGTCGTATCGCCCTGAACCAGGACCCAATCGGGAGATAAATCGCTGATCAACGGGTCGAGATGGGACAGAATGGAGGCAGTCATTTCGGCCAGAGTTTGATCAGGACGCATCAGATCCAGATCAAAATCGGGAACGATTTCGAAGAGATTGAGGACCTGATCCAACATCTCGCGGTGTTGCGCAGTGACACAAACCAGCGATTCTACTTTTGGCTCACCGGCAAGCGCCCGGATGACCGGGGCCATTTTTACGGCCTCGGGTCTTGTACCCAATATTGATAAGATACGCAGCATTTGCGCCATAAACTTTTGAGATCAGGCCGAGGGATTGGATTTTCCGTCGCCCAGGCGGTAAACTTGAAAGCCTGCCGTGCGCCAATCTTTTGCGTTCCAACCGTTTACAACGTCGATGACAATTCGGGCCGGTGTTTGTCTGGCGACAACTTGTGGGTCGAGTTTCAGAAAGCTGGAATGCGGCACGAGCAAAGCTATTGCTTCTGAATCGGCCAGGGCCGTTTCAATTATGGGCGTTATTTCGATGCCCGGAATTTCCAGATCAGGTTTAAACGGTTCGCAGGCCTTTACACTTGCTCCGGCTTTCGCCAGAAGGTTGGCAATTTCGACAGCGGGGCTTTCTCGGGCGTCGTCAACATCGGCTTTGTAGGTTAACCCTAAAACGCAAATCTTTTTACCCTTTAAATCGCCCAGAGCGCGTTGAATGATATCGAAGACGAAATGAGGTTGAGCATCATTGACCTTTCGCGCATTGTAAATGAGGGGGGTGAGGTCTGGCGCAGCTTCAACAAAAAACCAGGGATCAACGCCGATACAATGTCCGCCAACACCGGGCCCAGGGCTTAAGATTTTTACCCGCGGATGCCGGTTAGCAAGGGCGACCGCTTCCCAGATATCTACGCCAAAATGATCGGCCAGACGGGAGAATTCATTGGCAATGGCAATGTTGATATCACGGTAGGTGTTTTCCATCAGCTTTACCATCTCGGCTGTCGTGGCGTCAGTGACCACGATCTCACCGCGCACGAAACTGGCATACAGCGACTTACCGGCCTCAGCCGATGCAGAATCAATGCCGCCGATGACGCGAGCGTTTTCGACCAACTCTTTCAGGATCTTTCCGGGCAAAACACGTTCAGGAGAGTAGGCGAGATAAAAATCTTTTCCTGCTTTCAGGCCGGATTTTTCAAGAATTGGAGCAACGACATCGACCGTGGTTCTGGGCGGCGAGGTTGACTCTAAAATGACCAGATTCCCGGCATGCAGGTAAGGAATGATCCATTCGGCAGCCGAGGTAACAAAACGCAGATCTGCTTTTTTGTCATCATAAAATGGGGTTGGTACTGCAATAATAAAAGCATCCGCTGTTTCTGGCTCGTTTTTGATCTCCAACTTCCCGGAATTTAATGCGGTATGCACCAGGTCGCGAAGCCCTGGTTCCTGGATGTGCAGGTCGCCTTTTTGCAATCGATTTACAATTTGCGGGTTGATATCAACGCCGGTCACTTGAAGTCCGTGGGTGGCAAAGGTGGATGCCGTTGGTAAGCCGATGTAGCCTAACCCCAGGACGCATATTTTTTTAAAAACCACGTGAACTCCTATGTCAGTATGATGGCTCTATTATCCCATAAAACAATGTTATCTGGGGAGGGCGAGTTTGGGATAGCGGTATAAACAGCTTATCTGGTCGCGGTGAGCATTCGTTTCGCGAAAAAAAACGAACAAAAACGAAGGCTTTTTGGGGGGTGGAATTGCCAACAGCGATTTGCGAACCTGACCACGGCGATATTGTAGCATGGGTGGACTTAAAGGGGGCGACTCAATATGTGGAATTTTGTGTATCCGTCTGATCTGTTGAACTATCTGATCTATATTAGCGCCTTTAATGTTTTTACTCATCACAAATTAATCCAATTCATCTTGTCTTTATGAAATAGTATCTGTATACTGAATAAAGTGATCAAGATGTGAACATAAAGCTCACAGATATTGCATTGTTTCATTTGGGAGGAGTTGATAATTATGTATATGCCTGTACAGAAAATATTTTTTTGGTTGCCCAGGATTCTGGTTGTTCTCTTTGCTCTCTTTGTGAGTCTGTTTGCTCTGGATGTGTTTGGCGAAGGGCAGGGATTTTGGGAAACCGCTATAGCTCTATTGATTCACCTGATTCCAACAGCCATCATTCTTGTTGCGCTTGTCATTTCGTGGCGATGGGAGTTAATTGGCGGGATTTTGTTTATCGGCCTGGGACTCTGGTATATTTTTGAATCTGGTGGAAAAGCGCCCTGGTCGGTGTATGCCGTGATGACCGGTGTTCCATTTCTGGTGGGCGTTTTATTTCTGATTAACTGGCGATACAAATCCTCAATTCGCGCCAAGGTTTGATTTTGCCGCGGTAATTATTATGACATGGCAAGATCGGCTTAAAGGGAACCCGATTCCCTGGTTATTAGAAGCGGATTCACCTGGCGTCCGTTATTTGACGATGCGCGATATTCTGGATTTAGCGGAAGACGACCCGGATTTTTCAGTAGCAAGGAAAGCTGCCCATCGTGAGGGCCCCATTGCGGCTGTGTTGAACGAGATGAACGCGGCTGGTTATTGGGTCGAACCAGGGCCGGGTTACAATCCGAAATATAAATCTACTGTATGGGCAATCATTCTGCTGGCTCAATTGGGGGCAAATGTTAAGGAAGATGAAAGAATTGCCTGGGCTTGTCGCTATCTACTAGATCATGCCCTTGCTTCCGGCGGGCAATTTAGCGCTTCTGGCGCACCATCTGGAACGATCGACTGTTTGCAGGGGAACCTTTTGTGGGCGTTAACAGAAATGGGTTTTGAAGACCCAAGACTCGATCTGGCAGTTGACTGGATGGCGCGTAGTGTTACCGGAGAAGGTGTTGCACCCATCGAAGAAAAACATGCACCCTCGCGTTACTATGCGGGTAAATGTGGCCCATTGTTTGCCTGTGGCGCGAATAATAAATTGCCCTGCGCCTGGGGGGCGGCTAAGGTAATGCTGGCTTTTAGCAATTGGGCAAAGACGCGCCGGACGCCGTTAATCGACAATGCAATTGAACAGGGGATAAATTTCCTCTTCAGTGTCGATCCTGTCACAGCGAACTATCCGTCTGGCTGGAACGCGAAACCGAGTCAGAACTGGTGGAAATTTGGTTTCCCGGTTTTTTATGTCACCGATATATTACAAATTGGCGAAGCTCTGACGCGGTTGGGTTTGGGCAATGATCCAAGGTTTATGAATGCGCTGGCTTACATCCAGGATAAACAAGATTCACAGGGACGCTGGCTATTGGAGTACGACTATGCCGGAAAAACCTGGGGTAACTTTGGAGAAAAAAAGCAACCCAGCAAGTGGGTTACTTTAAGAGCGCTGCGGGTGTTGAAAGGGATTAATTAAAAGCTGGCCATCAAAATCGGTCGATTACTTTTACACCAATCCCGCTGAAGCTATCCATATCAGTGAGTTCTTTCAAGGACTCTTCCAGGGTGATTCTTTTGCCGATCAGTTTCGATGGGTCCAGTTTTCCATTGTGGATCATGTCAAACAGTAATGAATACTTATAAGCCTGGATGCCATGACTGCCAAGGATTTCCAGTTCATTGGCGATGACTTTATCCATCGGCACAGCCGGCTGGCGATGCTCTGCCAGCATCAAGCCAACCTGAATATGTTTTCCGCGTTTTCGTAAATTGGCGATGGAGTTAAAACAGGTGGTGGGGCTGCCCAGGGCGTCGAGCGATACATGGGCGCCGCCGCCGGTGATCTCGCGGACGATTTCCACAACATTATCCACTTTACTGGCATTGATGGTGGAAACAGCACCGATAGATTTTGCGAACTCGAGTTTATCATCTGCAATGTCTATCGCTACAACCTGGGCGCCAATGGCGTTGGCTATCATAATAGCGGAAAGTCCCACACCTCCGCAACCATGCACAGCAACCCATTGACCGGCGCATACCTTTCCCTGATCTACAATGGCGCGAAACGAGGTTACAAAGCGACAACCCAGACTGGCTGCTGTTACGAAATCCATATCTTCGGGTAAGCGAACTAAATTGATATCGGCCCGATCAATGGCCACGTACTCAGCAAATGATCCCCAATGGGTAAAACCTGGTTGAAATTGCCTGTCGCAAACCTGATGATTCCCGGAAACGCATTGAGGACAGACGCCGCAAGCGCATACAAAGGGAAGCGTCACTCTTTCGCCGACCTTCCAATGGATAACGTTTTTACCTGTTGCCTCAATGATTCCGGCCAACTCGTGCCCAGGAACATGCGGCAGAGAAATATCAGGGTCATGTCCCATCCAACCGTGCCAGTCGCTTCGGCAGAGGCCGGTTGCTTTTACTTTTATTACGACGCCGTTGTCAGTTGGCTTTGGGTCGGGAACATTTTGAATCGATAAGGGTTTGCCGAATTCTTCGAATATTGCTGCTCTCATGATCTTTGCTCTCCATATTGAGTTGATTGTTATGCGCCGCTCAAAACAGATAAAAGGATGATATTGTTGTTGTTACGATATCATGGAGTATATCTTATTTGCTTTATCCGATAAAGTATTTTAGTAAGGAGTATAATCATTCGATATGTCTTTTTATCAATGGAATGCTTCAGATTACGCTAAAAACTCTTTCCAGCAGCAACAATGGGCGCGCGAGTTAATTGGCAAACTCAATCTGCGAGGTAATGAAAGATTGTTGGATATTGGATGCGGCGATGGCAAGATAACGGCCGAGATTGCATCCTGTCTGCCTGGTGGGCAGGTTGTTGGCATTGATAATTCAAATGAAATGATTAATCTGGCGAAGGGCCGTTATTCTTCTCAGACATATTCCAATTTGCATTTTCAGGTGGAAGATGCCAGCCGATTGCCATTTTATGATGAATTTGATGTCGTTTTTTCGAATGCGGCTTTGCATTGGGTGGTTGATCATTTACCTGTCTTACAGGGGATTGCCAGAAGCTTGAAATGTGGGGGAAAGATTTTATTGCAGATGGGGGGTAAGGGGAATGCCGCTGATGTCATCTCCATTATTGATGGCATGATTCAATCGAAAGAATGGTCAATGTATTTTGATGGATTCGGTTTTCCGTATGGCTTTTACGGTCCCGATGATTATCAGGTGTGGTTGAACAACGTCGGCTTAAAACCCATTCGGGTTGAATTGATTCCAAAGGACATGGTCCATCAGGGAAGAATCGGCCTTTCCAGTTGGATCAGAACTACCTGGCTGCCCTATACGCAACGCCTGCCAGAATCGAGGAGAAAAGATTTCATCGGTGAATTTGTCGATACTTATATGCGCGAGTTTCCAGAAGATGATCAGGGATTCGTTCATGTCAGAATGATGCGGCTCGAAGTGGAAGCTGTAAAATTACCGGGCAATTAATTAAAACACTGACAAATTATCTGTTTGTTTTTGAGGTGGGCGCCGCCCCTAACGTGTGAAATGCACCTAAAAGAAACATTTGCTGAAACATGGTGGTCATCTCTTCCGGCGAGTAGGGGGGGTTGTTTTCCAGCCACCAGGTTACAATGCCGAGTAATGAACCGGCAAAATAATTCGAGAAGAATTCCAGTGGAATTCGCAACTGTAGTTTCAGGTTTTCGCGGGCTTCCTTGACTTCGATGAACTTGTCGATAGCCTGAATGATAATCAGGCGAAGGCGAGTAATAACCTCTGACGAACCGGTGCCACGTAAGATGACGCGATAAAGATTGGCGTATTCGGCTGCATGCTGGAAGATCAACAGGATTGGCGTTGAAGCGCTTTTATCATCGCCTCTCAGTTTATCCTGCAAGCTCCAGGCAGTGAGCGGTATTTTGGAGATCCTTGAAACAAGGTCGTCGATCATTTCGTTTATGCTCTCCAATAGCAAATCCTCTTTGTCTTTGTAATGCAGATAGAATGTGGCTCTTCCCAGATCAGCGTGATTGGTAATTTCTTCAATGGTAACGGATTCGTAGCCTTTCTCAAGGATCAATTCCAGCAGCGCTTTGCGAAGTTCCCGGCGCGAGCGACTGATTCTTCGATCCACTTTTTTAGATTCCATAAAGCGATTTTCCTTAACTGTTTTTAAGGTATGTATCTCTGATGATGATTGACAATCCCTGTCACGAGGATATAATACTAGACATATTGTACAATAATGTACACATTATCTATTTTATAACGTTTTATGAGATGTGTAAACAATGTTTTTGAGTGATACGAGTTTACATAAGCCAGGCGACGCTACACCTGCAAGAGAAAATCGGTGCGACAATAATGGGCCGCTGATTCGATTGAAAGGAGTGGTCAAAGTTTACCGGTCCGTGTCCGGTGAGTTCCAGGCTCTTAAGGGTATTGACCTTGATGTTTACCCGGGGGAATTTGTAGGAGTTATCGGAAGATCGGGAGCGGGAAAGACGACGCTGGTTAATATGATTACCGGGATTGATCACCCTACTGAGGGAGAGGTGTGGTTGAATGGGGTTGCCATTCAACAACTCGATGAGAATCAACTGGCATTGTGGCGGGGTAAGAATCTGGGTGTGATCTACCAATCATTCCAATTGATGCCTACGATTACATTATTGGACAATATTGTGCTTCCAATGGATCTTTGCGGCCAATTTCATCCTCGAAAAAGTCTTGAAAGGGCAATGGCGTTGTTGTCTCAAGTTGGTTTGGAGGAACATGCTTACAAGCTGCCCAGGGCAATTTCAGGGGGACAGCAACAGCGAGTGGCGATTGCCAGAGCGCTGGCCAACGATCCGCCAGTTATCATTGCGGATGAACCTACCGGAAGATTGGATTCTGTAACGGCAGAAGCGATCTTTAATATTTTCGATCAATTAGTTAAGGAAGGAAAAACAATCCTGATGGTTACGCACGATCAAAGTCTGGCGGGCCGTCTTTCCAGAGTCATACAGATTGCAGATGGGAAAATCATCGCTGATAATCATTCCAATTCCAAAACACCTGATTTATTGAAGAAGGAATTGGCTCATGGGTAAAACGCTCTTTACTCATCTTTCAAGCGATAATTCTTTATCGCGCTTATCTGATCAGGAAGAGCAACCACTGGTCGAATTAAAAGATGTTTATAAGACATTTGTTACACCAGCTGGAAGTTTCACTGCTTTGAAGGGGATCAACCTTACTTTCAAAAGCGGTGAGTTCACCAGCATTGTGGGAAAGTCGGGCAGCGGGAAATCAACGTTGATTAACATGATTACCGGAATTGACAACCCGACATCGGGGAGCATTTTTGTTAAGGGTATTTTGATTCAGGGTATGAACGCCAGCGACCTGTCTGTATGGCGGGGACGTACGATGGGAATCGTTTTTCAATTCTTTCAGCTTTTGCCTATGCTGACTGTTTTGGAAAATGTTATGCTCCCGATGGATTTCTGTGAAATGTACGCGCCGGCAGAACGGGAGGAACGCGCTCGCTTTTTACTTAAGCTCGTTGAGTTAGAGGATTGCGCGGATATGATGCCTGCTGAGCTCTCTGGCGGCCAGCAGCAGTGCGCCGCAGTCGCCCGGGCGCTTGCCAACGATCCGCCCATTATTGTTGCTGATGAACCCACAGGCAACCTGGATTCTCGTACGGCGGAGGTTGTCTTTCAACTTTTACTAAATCTTGAAAAGCAGGGAAAGACCATCATTATGGTCACCCATGATAAGTATCTGGCGCAACGTACTGGCCGGATCGTTTTAATTTCGGATGGTGAGCTGGTAAATGAAACGGTTGCCAGAACGCTTTCGTGGTTGCCCCATGAACAGATGCTTTGGTTGACGCATCATTTAAAGCATAAAACTGTTGTATCCGGTGAGCGTTTATTCGAACAAAAAACTGATGCGATACCGCTTTGTTTGATTGAAAAAGGACAGGTCGAATTGGTATCTCGCACGGGCAAAGGTTTGGATACGGTGGTTAGGCGCCTTGGCGCCGGTGATTATTTCACAAATTTTGCTGAATCACTGGATAATCTGTTTTGGCGAGTTACGTCAGACGATGCATCAGATTTACTGTTTCTCGAGCAAACGGACTTTGATCAATGGGTAAAGCGATACGGGGCGGCGAAGGAGGGGCTGATAAAGAATTTACCTGAAGGGACGGCTGAGATGGAACTTTCCTCTTCCCAAAATGCTATTCAAAAGAAGAGTGGGAAAAATGATTAGGCCGCGCTGGCAAAAAGTTCTTTCGGATTTGTGGGGAAACAGAGTGCGCTCTCTTCTGGTGATCGCGTCGATCAGTGTGGGACTGTTTGCCGTGGGAATCATTGTCAAAATTTGGGTGGTGATTTCAGACGATATGAAATTCGGGTATGCGGCGACCAATCCTGCCAATATTCAGATTATTACTAATCCTTTCGATCAGGACCTGGTGGACCGGATAAAACACATCAATGGCGTCCATAATGTTGAAGGAATTTTCACTACGGATGCACGGGTGAAGACTGGGCCAGATGAATGGTCGTCTATCAATCTGAAAGCCTATACCCATTTTGAAGAAATGCAGATTAATCAAGTGGAATTGATAGAAGGCGTCTGGCCGCCGAAGAAAGACGAGATTGTAATTGATCGAAACAAATTGGAAGACCTTCATGCTGGCGTCGGAGATCGAATCGAGATTGAAGTTTCATCTGGCAAGTCGCATTCCTTTTTGATTGTGGGGATCGTTCGCGATCAGACGATTGGAGCGAACAATATCGGCGGCGGCTTCTTCGTTGCGCCAATACAGGGCTATATTTCGAATAAGACATTGGCGCATCTGGGAGCGCCGGATGTATATAATCAGCTTTATGTTACGGTGACTGGCGATTCAACTGATCAGGAGCATATCAACCGGATTTCAGATAGCGTGCGCAAGGCGGTAGAAGACTCTGGCAGGCAGGTTTTGAATACTGTAAACCGGCGTTCGGATGATCACCCCAACAATACCTATGTCGATGCAATTGCGGGTGTACTCTTGCTTTTGGGTTTATTTATTGTATTCCTGAGCGGTTTTCTGGTCACGAATACCATATCTGCGTTGCTAACACAGCAAATTCAGCAAATTGGCATTATGAAAACGGTAGGTGCGCGCCGTTACCAGGTGATCAGTCTTTATATGATCATTCTCTTGATTTATGGTTTATTGGCCTGTGTGCTTGCTATTCCGTTGTCTGACCTGGCGGCAAACCGTATTCTCGAATATCTGGCTTTAAAGATTAACTTTTCCTTGCAGCGACACTGGCTGACGCCGTTAGCCGTCATTCTTCAGGTTTTAATCGCTTTATTGGTGCCGCAAATTGCCGGCTTTTCGCCCATTCTTCATGCTTCAAAAATCACAGTGCAGGAGGCCATCAGCGGTATTGGACAGGCTGATGGAACCGGAAAGAAAAAGAGCTGGCTTGACAGAAAACTTACCAGGATTAAGGGCATTCCCCGGCCGTTGATTATTTCATTGCGAAACACTTTTCGTAAAAAAGGTCGATTAATTCTGACGCTGATAACCTTGAGCTTTGGCGGCGCAGTCTTTATCGCCACTTTCAATGTTCGTTCTTCGCTTGAGCAATATATTGCCCAGGTCAGCAAGTATTTTTTAGCTGATGTCAACCTGACCTTTGACCAGCCATATCGATTAAGCAAGATTGAGCAGGAATTGAGCCAGATTCCAGAGATCAGCCGGGTAGAGGGATGGGCGTCAGCTAATGCCGGGATGATATTGGAGGATGGTTCACTTGGCGAGAGTATTCATATCCTGGCTCCATCGGCAGGTAGTTTGCTAATAGAGCCGGTGATGATAACCGGTCGATGGATTGAGCCGGGCGACAGAAACGCAATTGTTCTCAGCGAAAGGTTTCTTTCCCAATTTCCAGATGTTCAGGTTGGGGATACGATTGAATTAAAAGTAAATGGTAAAGATACAAAATGGTATGTGGTTGGTTTCTTCCGGCTGGCCGGGAAGAGCGGCGGCTTTCTGGCTTACGCAAATTATGATTACCTTTCTGAAGTTAATGGGGAATATTATCAGGCGGTGACGTTCCGAATCGTTGCGCGCAAATCGGGATTATCAATTGATCAACAGAAACAACTGGCGAGAAACATAGAAACTCGCCTAAAAGAAAGAGGGTATGATATTACCGATATAACTGCCGGTTCTTATCTGTTTACTTCGGCTTCTAAGGGCTTGAACGTTTTGACTGTCTTTTTGCTGATCATGGCTGTGTTGATTGCACTGGTTGGCAGTATCGGATTGGCAGGAACAATGGGGATGAATGTCATGGAACGGACCCGAGAAATTGGCGTGATGCGTTCCATTGGCGCTTCGGACAAGGTATTATATCGGCTTGTACTGGTTGAGGGAATTATCATTGGTTTGATCAGTTGGGTTTTTAGCACTTTGCTGTCTTTTCCGATCAGTAAATTAATGTCTGATACGATCAATATGGCAATTTTTGATGCGACTTCGGGTTTCACATTTACATTCTATGGTCTGGCAATCTGGCTGGTTGTGGTAGTTGTACTTTCGATATTGGCAAGTGTATTACCTGCTCGGAATGCGACCCGGCTCACGATTCGTGAAGTATTGGCTTATGAATGAAGAAAGAATTGCCGAGAATTTTGCGAATCGGGCAGAGGAAAATTTTCCAAAAGGCACTTGACACAGAACGCATGTTCGTGTATTATATTATTAGCACAAATGAGCGATAATTCTCAGGAGTAAATAATTATGGTCAGACGAAATAAAGGCTTAAGTGAGCGACATAATAAAATAATTGAACTCCTTGAGAAATACCAGGAGCATCAAAAATATCCATCTATCCGGGAAATCTGTGAGGAGACGGGAATTTCTTCCACTTCGGTTGTTAACTATTATCTTGACCAATTGGAACAATGGGGATACATCGAGCGAGATCGACGGATTTCCCGCGGTGTTCGTCTTATAAAGACCATGGAGGGTACATCTCAAACTGATAAACTTGTGAATGCCGCTCAACGCGTATCGAATGCTCTTGATGAGCTCTTCCATATTCCTTTGATGGGCCGGATTGTAGCCAGTGAACCTGTGCCTGTACCGCCATCCGATTTCGACTATTTTGACTCTGAAAGTGGCATTGATATTGCACGAAGTTTACTTCCGAGCCGTGAAAAAGCTTCAGAATTGTACGCGCTAGAGGTGCAAGGAGAATCAATGATCGACGCTATGGTCAATGATGGCGATATTGTCATTATGAAACGCACTCAGGAAGCTCATAATGGCGAAATGGTCGCCGTTTGGTTGCGTGACAGAGATGAAACCACGTTGAAGTATTTTTATCTGGAAAATGATCGTGTTCGGTTGCAGCCAGCGAATCCGACGATGAAACCAATCTACATAGAGGATCCAAGCATCGTTCAAATTCAGGGTAAAGTGGTTATGGTTATTCGTAAAATCGATACTGTGGCTGCTTAGATCGCTCCAATTTTGTTTTGAGGTAGATAAATAATTAAATAATCTGGCAAGTCGGGGTAAAATAGTTGCCATGCGAATCAAAAGCTCAAATACAATATTTCGAGTATTAAAATGGTTATTGCTTTTCAGTATGGCGTTGGCAGCGTGTAATTCGTTAACGCCAACTGATCCGACAGTCACTGCGACTGCCTTGCCGACTGATACACCTGTACCTGCACCGACTATTACACCGACCCCCTTGCCTTCAGGTGTTGTCCTTATCTCTTCCGATCAAGCGAATTCAGAGTTGGCAAAACAATACCAGCTGATCCTGGCCGAATTGGCGCAACAATCGAATTTAACTTTTGAAGTCAGAGACTCATTATTCCCTGAGATGGTAACGCCTGAATTGAAAGTGGTTGTAGCGTTGCCGCCAGATCCAGGCCTGTCGGCGTTGGTCGCGGCAGCTCCGCAGACACAATTTGTAGCTATTGACATCGCTGGATTGCAACCGGCTTCAAACCTTACAGTGATTGGATCAGGTGAAACAGGACACCAGGTAACGGGTTTTGTAGCTGGTTATCTGGCTGCCATGGTGACGCCGGGTTGGCGGATTGGTGTGATCAGTCAGGCAACTGCAGAAGGGCAAGCCATTCGTGATGGTTTTATCAATGGCGCACATTTCTATTGCGGGTTATGCCGGGATGATTTTCCCCCATATAATTACTACCCTGTTAATATTGAGATTCTTCCTTCAAGCGATGAAGCAGATTGGCAAAATGCGCTTCAGACGCTTGTCAGCCAAAATGTAACGACGGTGTTTCTTCCTGCAGATGTTAACTTTTCGATCTTGTTGCCTTATTTGGCGCAGGCGGAATTAAATTATATTGGCGAGAAATCTCCTCCTCAAGAATTGGCGCCACGTTGGGTAGCAACAATTTCATCAGACCCAATTCAAATTGTGAGAGATAGCTGGTCGGAAATTGTGACCGGGCAAAGCGCCGGTAAAAGTTTTCCGGTTCTACGGTTAGTCGATGTAAATTCTGTTTTGTTGAGCCCAGGGAAAGAAGCATTGGTAAACAATTTATTGACAAATATTGCTGCTGGTGAGGTAAATGTTGGCAGTGTTCAAGGCCAATAGATTTCCTCTCTTGACTGGCCTGAAATATCAAGACTGATTTTTGAGGTGTGAATTTTTAGCTTTCTTCGCGCCGGTAAACTCAGTAGCTGTGATATAACCCGGTTGAGAAATTCCCTCTCGGCGGATAACTTTAAACACCGTCAGAAATATTATTTTTATATCCAGACCCAATGACCAGTGGTCAACGTACCAAACATCCAGTTTGAATTTATCTTCCCAGGATAAAATGTTACGTCCATTAATCTGCGCCCAACCGGTGAGACCTGGCAGCACGTCATGACGGCGGGCCTGTTCAGGTGTGTATCGGGCCAGGTACTGCATCAACAACGGTCGCGGACCAACGAGACTCATTTCACCGCGGAGGATATTGAATAGTTCGGGTAATTCATCCAGGCTCATGGAGCGTAAAAAATGACCGATTTTTGTTATGCGCATTTCATCCGGGAGCAAATTCCCTTCAGCGTCTTTTTTGTCAGTCATTGTACGGAATTTATAGATATAAAATGGCCGGCCTTTATGACCAGGTCGTTTCTGTTTAAAAATGATCGGAGAACCCTGGCTTAAAAATAGAATCAAACTGATAAGTCCCAAAATGGGAGAAAGCAGGATTATCCCCAGAATCGTCATACATAAATCAAAGACTCGTTTTGAAAGGGGGATTTCTGGAGGAAACAGGATAAATGCCATGATTGTATTGTATCAAATAGCAAATTTCTGAATAAACAAGATTGAGATATTCAGTTTTTTATTTCAACTTTTCCCCCGGTCTCGGTGACTCGTAGAATAAAACTGCGCGCTGTTAAACCTGCGTTCATGAAAGCAGCAACCATTGACCGGGCTATATCATCTGCATTTGAGCGGGAAAATGCAGCGATGCTCGGCCCAGCGCCTGATATGGCTACTGCTGCTGCGCCTGCCTGTTGCGCGGCTTTTACACATTCCTCAGCGCCCGGAATTAATTTTAAGCGATACGGCTGGTGCAGCCGGTCAACCATAGATTTTTCCAGGAGTTGCAGATCGCCGACACGGAGCGCCTCGATAACCAGCGATGTATGGCTGATATTGTATACTGCATCTGTAAACGACACCTGGGCGGGAAGGGCAGCGCGAGCTGTTTTAGTGGGTAAATTGACCTTAGGCAAGGCAATGATGATATCAATTGGAGCAACCGGATAACGACGGGTGATGATTTGGTCGCCATCATTTGCCACCAGGATCAAACCGCCATATAAGGCAGCGGTGACATTATCTGGATGTCCCTCAAATTTAATGGCAAATTTTAGTATCTCTTCTTGGGTGAGAGGAAAATCTAACAGGGCATTTGCGCCCAATAACCCGGTTAAAACGGCAGCTGCACTTGATCCCAGTCCTGAGCCCAGGGGAATATGATTTTTACAATGTATTGTCAAACCATCTGGCGATGATCGATTAAGCTTTTTGAATAAACTGATTGCAGTGCTGGCCACCAGATTCTTTGAATCGACGGGCAGGCGGTCTTTCCCCTCGCCATTGATTTCCAAACGAATAGCATTGCCCTCAAGAGAGAATGTTGCTTCGTTCCATAGATCAAGCGCCAGTCCTAGGCAATCAAATCCCGGGCCGAGGTTGGCGGTCGTAGCAGGTACACGGACTGTAACAACTGTCATTAGTTATGACGATCTTTCTTTGTTGCCTATTATAGCGTTCTCAAGCGTCTTAAATTCGGGCGCCAGTATTAATGGCTTGAACATTTTATTCGTGATGATATCGGGATCTTTCATACCATGACCTGTGCAAATGGCAACGATTCGCTTACCCTGCGGCTTAAACTTTCCAAGGTTAATTTCATGGGCGAGGCCAGCCAGGCCAGCCGCAGAAGCCGGTTCTACCCAAATACCATTTGAGGCCAATCGACGCTGCATACTCAGTATTTCATCGTCGGTGACAGCGATAATTCGGCCCCGCGACTCTTCAGCCGCAACGAGGGCCTGTTCGCCGCGCGCCGGGCGTCCGATACGAATCGCCGTTGCGACAGTTTCAGGATGATCGACGGGATATCCTAACACCAGTGGGGCTGCTCCGCTTGCCTGAACCCCTAATATTTGCGGGAGGCCGCTTTTTTTTAGTTGATGATATTGTTTGAAACCCATCCAGTATGCGGTGATATTGCCAGCATTACCAACGGGCAAGCAGAGCCAATCAGGCGCATCACCCAGAACATCACAGATTTCGAAGGCGGCGGTTTTTTGTCCTTCTAGACGATATGGATTTAAAGAGTTAACCAAAGCAATAGGATGCTTGTTGGTGATCTCGACCACCAGACGCATGGCGTCATCAAACGAACCTTTGATCTGAATTACTTCTGCGCCATAGGCAACGGCCCCGGCAAGTTTGCCTGCGGCAACTTTTCCTTCAGGGATGATGACGATTGACCTCAGACCGGCCCTTGCAGCATACGCCGCAGCCGAAGCTGCGGTGTTGCCTGTCGAAGCGCAGATAACTGCCTTCGCTCCGCGACCGACCGCTTCGCTGATTGCAACGGTCATGCCACGGTCCTTGAAAGAACCGGTTGGATTCATTCCTTCAAACTTGACGTATAGTTCAAAATCCCCACCTAACTCTTCTGCCAGATGCGGCGCTGGAATAAGCGGTGTATTCCCTTCGAATAAAGTGATTGGAATAAGATGCGATGGGACATCTAAATAGTCCCCATAACGTGCGATGACACCTTCGTAGGGCATATTTTCTCCATATCTTTCAATATGATTAGCAACATGATTGTAACACAATGTCCTATTTTACCGACCTCATCCAGACTTGTTCAGGGGTCAAAATATCTGTAAAATACAGTATATTATTAAATAATGTGAGTTCGCGATCAAGAAAAATACCTGTTTTTGTCGCTGCGAGTCCTTTTTGAGACGAAGCAGTCTCTTTTATTTCTTGAAAGATATCACTTACCCTTTGGGTAAGATGTCACTCACTTGGCGTAGCGTATCCCCTAGGGGCGCTCCTTTACTATGACAGCAAAAATTTATAATTTATATCTTATCTCGAATTGACGTTAAATATGCAGCGGAGTGCGATTAATGGATTATCTTAGCTTGTGTTTGATTGCACGTGATGAGAATGAATATATCAGTGAATGGCTGGATTACCATATTTTAATTGGGGTGGAACGCTTTTATGTTTATGATAACCAGAGTCGAATTAGCTTGCGAGAAACTTTGGCAGATTATATTCATCGCGGCTGGGTAATTGTTACGGATATCACCGGAAAGGCAATGCAATTGGCGGCGTATGATCATTGTCTTCAGACTTATGGCAACCAATCGAAATGGATTGGTTTTGTCGATACGGATGAGTTTATTGTCCCGAAGACGACTTCGGATCTCAGAGAATTTCTGAAATCCTATGAGGATTATGGCGGTCTGGTTATCAGTTCATTATTTTTCGGTTCCAGTGGGTATATTGATAAACCTGTTGGAGGGCAAATTGTGAATTATCGTTTGCGAACGCCGGCCAACAGTTCAGTGAATAAGAGTACGAAGAGTATAGTTCAACCTGCCAGAACGCTTTTCCCAATGTCGCCACATGGCTTTGCTTACCGCGACGGTTATTTTGGCGTCAACGAAGTTGGCTGGCGTGTTGATGGACAAAATTTTCCTCATCACGCTGAGATGATTCAGCTTAACCATTATTTTTTTCGGTCTGAAAAGGAGTTTCGTGAAAAACAAAAACGTGGACGGGGAGATTCGGGCGCCACATATAAAACGGGTATGTTTGATCATATTCACCGAACAGCAACCTATGAAGACCAGACAGCTCTGGAAGTTATAAAAAACGTTTTCAAAAAGAATGAAGTTGAAGGATGGAATCAGGAAGAAACATACAAACCTGACACTCCCGCTTTAAAGAATATGATGAGGGAACAGGCGTCTCGTTTTCCAGACAGGCCGCCTATTTTACAAAAAGATTATCTGGCTGTCCCACGGGACGAGATTCAAGAATATTGCAATCTGGTCGATGCGGTGTCTAAGGCGGTGGAAGTCAAAGATTTTAAAACAGCTTGTCTTATTCAAAAGCAAGTGATCGAAAAATACCCGCAACTTATCATACACTACACTGATATCAGCGAGACTTATTTTTCGCTTGGCGATTATCAAGCAGCATATCAGGTATTGCAACGCGCTTCCGAGATTTCCCCGAATAATTTTGCTGTACAAATTTCTCTGGGCACCTATTATTTACTGACGAATGACTTTGTAAAAGCAGAGGATTTATACCGTCAGATTGTGGTTAAAGCACCCACGGAAGCACAGGTGTTATTAGGTTTGGCCTGGAGTCTGATTAATCAAAGCCGTTATGATGAGGCTGTTGGAGTTATATATAAAGCAATTGAAACCAATCGTTATATCACCGGGGAACCAGGGGCAATTGATTTAATCAATCTTATTGGCGTTTATATGTATCGGAGAGGCGATCATACCCAGGCGATGTCATTATTCGAATGGGCTTTGGAAGATAACGCTGAAGATGTCGATCTGCTGGTTAACCTGGGGAAAGTCTATTACGATGCAAAGCAATACAGCCGGGCAAGGGAAACTCTAAAGGCGGCCAAAAAATTAAAACCTGATGACGATGAAGTAAATATGGGATTGATGTTAGTTGAACGTATCCTTGGCCCTGATATTGTGTGATTATTGTTTTATCGTTTTCTCTGGGATGCTGAGGTCTTTTGATTGGCGAAGTGGAATTTCTATAATGATCATTAATGCCATTTGATCAGCGAGGTTTCCTGGATATAATTATTTCAATTCCAAAATATACTTTCCGTCTTTATAAAAAACACCAGGCGCATTCTAAATTTTGTGCCTTGTCAGACTGACCAAATATGAATACTGTATGACCATTAGGTGGGCAATACCGGCGCTAAGGAGCGTATATGTTAACTAAAATACAAAACACCATACAAACCATCAGGCGGCAAAACTATCTCGCCTTATTACCAAAAGTAAGCGCGCTCCAGCAAACAAAAATGTCCTGGGCTAAGCCTGTAAAATCGTATGCCGATGTCCCCCTTATCTATAAAGATTTTTTTGAACCCTTTCTTACAGAAAAACGTGTATTTCCCTATACGGTTCTCACACCGTCTTATGAAGGGTATATTCACCGGACAACTGAAAAACTCGTTTGCGATTTTGACAGCGAAGTACATATTCTGGAAAATCATGAGACTACCTATGAACACCAATGTTATCCTTATGATGGAATCATATATATTGAAGCAAGAACCATCCTTTTGGACTCCAGTATTACAATCAGCGGCGTGACAAAGGCTGGCATTCCGACTTCGTCCACTTTTGAATTCAATTCAACAACGGATTTTCTCTTTACCCCTATCTTGGAAAGAATTCGATTCGCTTTTCTCGATTCCCAAAACACCTTTCCGGGCTCGGAAATCGAAGAATTCAATCAATTAAACAAATTGAATTTCAAATTCATGAATTATGCAAAACGCAGCTTATTAAAGGGAGAAAAAGTCTTTCAGTCTATCTTCCAACCAGAAATAAGAGAAAAGATAATACACTTGCTGGGTAAGACATACTACCGGAGGATTTTCCCAACCCACCTCGGCATCTTAACTGATCGGGAATTAATCATGATTCGGGAAGAATACAGGCCGCGTGGTGATGATGTATATGGCGGTATATGGAATTTCATCCATTTGAACAAAATCGAAGCACTTTCCTTGAGGGATAAAGGCAGGGGTATATTGGAGATGACTATCCAACTGCCCAATCAGAACAAGCTGGAATATCTGTATCAGGCTGCTGCAAAGCAAGAAATCAATCGGTTGCTGGAATGTTTCACAGAATTAGCTAAAGGGAAATAGCCACTTGGCCAATTAAGAGATCAAAGACCTCTTCCAATTGGACGTTGAAAGAGGTCTTAATTCATCGTTCTTGCAACCAGCTTTTCACTGTTTACTCATCGAATTCAACGCCTGTAAGAAAGATTGGACCACCACCTGAGTTGATTGGGTGCGATGCGATGATTCACCCATCCCGCTGCCCGCAGCGAAAGCCTGAACCAATGCTTGCAAATTATCCTCACCGCTCTGTTTTGCCTGCAAAAAAGCCAGGCCGGCTGACAATAATGACGATAAACCTAAACCACTCTGAGTTCCAGCGTTGCCGCTCTCTGTTCCAGCCATACCGCCCATCAAAGCACCCAGTAGATCACCGCCGTCAGTTGAGGAAGAATCTTGTGAAGTCGATTCGTCCCCGGTCATGCCGCCTAATAAAGTTCCCAAGAAATCACCGCCTGGTAAAGAAGCTTCCTGTGTGGCAGATTCACCACCAGCCAAGCCGCTCATTAAAGCGCTCAATACATCACCACCACCAACTGCTTGGTCACCCACAGATTGGCCGGGCTGACTGGCGCCGATTAACATCTGAAGAAGTTGTAACGCCCCTTGCTCATCCACATCTTTACCTTTGAATTGAGTGGCTGCCTGACTTAAATTCTGGGCATACAACTTCGCGGAACCGCTGGCTGCATTCTTTGATAATGCCTTTGCAGCATACGCCAGAGCAGCGCTGTCAGAATCCCCCTTCTTTTTTTCCAGAGCGTCAGTAATAGTCTGGAATGTCTGCACCATATTATTTCCATGATCTTTATTGTATGTGTCTGCTTTATTCAGGCTCTTCTGATTTTCAACCAGAGATTGCGTGACTGCCTGAAAGATATTTACAAGATCAACTTCAGTTTGTTTCGGCACGTGGGTTTTCCTTTCTTAACAATATCATAGACTCGCTTGATTTCAGGAATATCTCGCATTATTTCATTATTTGATATTAATCTTTTCGAAAACCTGTTGCTCGTTACCCTCCAGATCTGATACGATAAAGCCAATCACATAGTCGCCTGAACCGGCATACATCTCCTTCCAGGTAAACGCTTGATCGCCGAATGTAAGAGTCTCTCCGGGTTCGGTTACCTGTTGGTAAGCGCCGCTGCCATCCTTTTCCAGCCAGGTTTGAATCAATGTGACCTGATCGTCCGTGTGCGGAATAATCTCTCTCACCGCGCCAGTTGGCTCCATACTCGTGTACCCAACCATGCGAACCAAATAGCCATTAACGAAGTACATCCGCGTATAGCGCGATTCTCCTGTTTCGGCGTCAGTATAAATACCATCTGTCGTATAGACTGCTTCCTCGGCTGTTGCGCCATAGCTTTCAGGGTTCAACAATGCAACAGCAGTCTGGCTGCCATCATCGATAGCAAAAACAGAAGGCGTCCAGGTGTATTTCAATTTAAAACTCTGATCATCAGTCCAGTTGGGGTAATATAAGTCGCCTATCTGACGGGTTTGCGGACTTTCCAGATAATCCTTATCAGCTATAAGTATCGAATCGCTTTCGTTATCATAATACCCGACAAACAGGTAAATATATCCGATGTTGAGACCTTTTATATCAGCTTCCAAAGTTACAGGTTGGTCGTAATCTGTAGTGTTTGCTGATAATCGAAGTGGCGACACTTCGATTTTCCCCTCACCTGGAGCAGCAATACGTGTATTTGCCCCAGGCACAGCAGCGTTACCGGTTTCCATTTCAAAGGGGATACCCGTGTAGTGATATGCCAGAAAATCATCCCATAAAGAATCTCTTACAAAACGATCCGCAATTATCGTATAAGATTGGGCCCCTGCCATACGATTTTGATACAATTTTGAATTGGGAAAATAGACTGAGATACCGGTCGAACCAGGTTTCTCTGCGCCATGCTTTTCTGCTACGACAATCTGATTTACTTGTTCAATAACGGCTTTGGCGGCTTTTTGAACCGCTGAAGATGAACTTTCCTTTTGTAGCAATTGAGCGAAGTTACCCAAATCAATGTAAGAAGGCGGTGAATCTTTGCCAAAAATGCTGGTGTACGTCTGCGTGTACGTTCTGGCGCGCGCCGCCAAAGATGATTTTTCATTTTGGAGAACATACACCAGTTGGTTTACACTGTCCATCAAAGCAGGCAGCGCATCCATTCTGGCGGCAGTCAGGGTGATCGATTTTCCAATTTGCCGGGTAAGCTGGGCTGGATTAACATCAGCCGGAGCCCCAAAAAGACCAGCCAAAGGCGAGCCCTGGCGCAGGAAATCGAGGCGAGCTTCTTTATTTATAATCCGTTCGTCTTTGTCAATGAAACTGGATACTATATGTTTGCTCAGTTCGGCCCCATCCATTGCCGGGTTGTCTTTCAATGCCTGGAGAAAACTGGAATATGCCCAACCCAGGGCCGGCTCAGTTTCTTGCGAACTGACAACATAGCGCGCATGCGGCGCAAGAGCACTATATACTTCCAGATGAGACATCAGGCACGCATCGAGGCCGACCAGTTCAAAACCGTCAATGCCGGTCTGCTGGCGGATTTTTCCCAATGCATCATCGATATCGTTGGTAAACATCATATTCTCATTGACAGCTTGAGCGAATGGCGTATCAACAGAACGCAACGTGCTGGGCTTTGGATCGGTTATACCCCCCGGCCAACCCATGCCATGATCCGAGAGGATGAGCACATATTTATCCGCCGGATATGTTTTAATAGCCCAGGTAGCGAAATCCACCAAAGTCTGGGGGTCAGCCATGCTCACTTCACCCAGATCGGCTACCATTTTGGAATGCAGATGGAATAAATCATCATCCTGGGTTAAGTAATAACGCCGGGCGCTCGTCCAGTCTCCGTCCGCCCGATATGCGCCAAGATAACGATCCATTTGTGCGACAATATTGACCTGTTTGCCGGATCCCACCCGTTCAGCTTCGTTGAGATCCATGTAAATGTCCTGCTCCAGTATCTGATCATCTGCGTCCTGATAAAGCATGACCGTCCATGTTTGTGTTGAACCCTTACTGACAGATGTTGGCAATGGTTTGATGGGAACTCGTGTAGGTTGTACGGCTGGTGTATCTTCAATGGAGGTGATCGCTTCAGGTGTATCGATTTCCGGCAGAGAGACTTCAGGCGTATCTACTTCCTGGCCGGAAAAATCCTGGGGAGCAGTTTGTTGATCATTCGTATCGTTTGAAACATCACCGCTGCCGGTGAACATTTTAAAAACGAAATAGAGTATCAACAGGATGATCACAACGCCAACCGGTAAACGCCCCAGTCCACCTGGAGCGCCTCCTGATGTCCCCCCACCACCAGAAGGGGGAGTTCCCCCGCTTTCCCTCCTCGATTGAGACGGCCTGCCCGGCATATCGGCGCGGCCGCTCGGTCCACCTTCTGAACCACGGCGACGGCGCTGCGCTTCAACTGTTTCGGAAGGTTCTTCAGAGAACATTACCTGACTTTGTCTTTCCATTGGCCAGCCATTCACTTGAGCATTCTGTAGAGCTGGTTTCAATATAAATTTGGCAAAAAACGGATATGGGGAATTTGAATTCATGGCGTCCTCGATTTTTTCTGGGGCACGAATAAACCTTACTATTAGATTATATAATAGATTGTATAAGAAAATGCCCACGGATTGTTAGTCTGATATCCGTGGGCATGTGCGAGCTTATTAAGTACTGTGGCTTAATTTGCTGGTTTCAAATATCCACCGCCGCTCAATATATAAGTCTGGCCGCCCAAAGAAGAATTAGCACTTGCATCATAGTACACGGTATGGCCATTGCCGATGATATTTGTAATAGATGTTCCTGAAATACCAGCAGTGTTCAGCGTCGTCAGGTAAGAATCTGCTGTCACAGTCCATGAGCTTGTGCCATCTAACGTCAGGTTTGCAACTTTAGCAGTGTGTTCTGAATTGATAGCGCCTGTCAAGGATGAGCCATTCTGGAGTGTGGCCGTGAGCGAACTGATATTGTCAGCGATCATGTCACCGGTAAGCGTTTGCCCGTCGGCAGTAAAGATCACTGCACCACCATTCGAACCGCTTTTACCCCAATTCCCTGCACTGGCTTTGATCAGTGTATCTGAATTGAGTTCAATATTCACACCCTTCAGCGTGATAGTTCCTGTCGAATTTGTTACATAGAACAGGGGCCCACTCTTTGACGAATATCCTAATGAGCCTCCGATCATAGTAAAGATACCTTTCGTTCCCTCCGCATCACCCGACATGCTTTGATAAATCATAACGCCCCATTTATCCTCCTTGCTGGAAGCTAAGGCAGTATTTGTCAGGGTAATGGAATTGGCGCCTTCGATCACCGCGGCTTCTGAACCAGTGGCTAAAATTGCAGCATCTGAGACCGTAATAGCACCCGTTGAATAAATTCCGGGCGAATTTGAGCCAGTGGTTAGCACAGTGCCGCCGGTCACATTGATCGTTCCGCTGCCGCGATCAGTGGCGATAGCGCCAGAACTTGCCCCTGCGGTAGTCATATTGACATTTGTGAGTGTCAATGTTCCGCCTAAAGTTGCCATCACCGCATGCGCATATTGACCCGTACAATCAATCTTCACATTAGAAATGGTAATTGCCGACCCATCACCGGTTGCAAAAATGCCATTTGCGCCATCACCGATTGTCGTTACGGTACTATCGGAAATATTAATCTTGCTCCCTGTAGTTGCCAGTATGCCGGCATTGAGGCCATAGAAACTACTGCTATCAGATGATGAAGAACCACCGCTGGTTGTGACCGTTGCATTTTTTAGCGTCAAATTACCAGCATTAAGAACATAGATGGCTGATTGATCGGTATTTGAAGCAGAATACGTTTGTCCAATCTGAGACTCGGTTGTACCATCTACGGTATATGCAACCGTGATGTTTAATGATGATGCATCTGAAGAACTACCAGAAGGATTGCTGCCAGGCGCGCCCTTGGGAGGATTACCACCCGGGCCGCCAGGATTGCCGACTGGCGGAGTTCCATCGGGTGGGTTACCGCCAGGCCCGCCAGCAGGCGGAGTTCCATCAGGTGGATTACCGCCAGGCCCGCCAGCGGAGGGTG